>JASFHU010000004.1:0-29130 GCA_050123055.1 Anaerolineae bacterium | reverse complement strand
CAGCGCCGGGTTCAGGAGCTGGCGCATCATGAAGCGCTGCACCGGTGGCAGGGCGGACGATATGCCCTCGATCATCTGGCGCGCGGCGGGGGTTACGTGTACTGGTAGCCGCTCTCGGTCCAGCTTTTGCAGTAGCCGGGCCAATTTTGCCATGGCCTGGCCGCGCACCGGCATGGCGCCGTGCCCGCCCTGGCCCCGCACCGTCGCCTTTGTCCAGCAAGCCTGCTTTTCGGCGATCATGATCGGATATACCTTTTGTCCGCCCATGCGGGTGTTGAATCCACCGAACTCGCCGATGGCATAGCGGACGCCCTCGAATAGGTGGGCCTGGTTCTCAACCAGGTACCTGGCGCCGTCCAGGCCGCCAGCCTCCTCGTCGCTTACCAGGCTCAGGATCACGTCGCCGGGTGGGACCAGTCCGGCGGCCTTGGCACGCAACATGGCCGCCATCATCATCGCGATCCCGCCCTTCATGTCCAGCGCTCCCCGGCCCCAGACGCAGCCATCTGCCACCTTGCCCTCGAAGGGCGGATGGGTCCACGCCTGGTGTTGGGTGGTCACTACGTCGACGTGCCCGTACATCAATAGCGGTGGCGCGTCGCCCCGTCCGGGCAGGCGGGTGATCAGGTTGGGCCGGGCCTCGTCCCGGGCGAGGGTCGCCGTCTCGAATCCGGCTGTGGCCAGTACTTTGGCGGCATAGGCGATGCAGGCCGCTTCGTTGCCCGGTGGGTTGGTGGTATCGAAGCGGATCAGGTTCTGTAGCAGCTCCACAGGGCCCACGTCTGGACGCACCCCATCCTCTACGATCGCATCTTGCGCGTTCATTGGCCTACCTCTTCTGTTGCCGTTGCGATCACGACGGGTTGGTTGGGCACCTGCTCATAGTAATGCAGGAAGCGGGCCGGCTCTGGCGCATCGTACTGCCGCATATTGTCGGCCCAGCGGTAACCGATCGACTGGTAGAGTAGCTCTGCCGTCACCGTAAATGGGCCCTCGCCATCGCCCAGGGCGACGACATACTGGATCCGGTCGCTCCCGCTGCCAAAGTCCGGGTCCTCCAGCGCGGCACCGAGTACGGCGATGTCGGCCTCGACGGCGTTCTTGTCAAAGCCCTGGGGTGGGAGCCGGTTGTCCTTGAGGTAGCCAGCACCCTTTAGCAGGGTGGTCGTTACAGCGCCCTCCGAGTCACCCATGATGGCTTCATAGATCTGTACCTGGTCCGGACTATCGATAGCCAGGTAGTGGGGCTCGTAGGCAGCCGGATCGGCGTCGTTGTCGTTCCCGACGATCGATCCGTCAGGATCAGCTACTCCGGACTGGAAGATCACCTCTCCCGCTGCGTCGTGTACGGTAAACCGGATCCAGGCGCGGCGGGCAGGAAAGCCAGTGGGAAACTTGTGCCCAACAGAGCTGTCGATGGCTACGCTGGCGGTCAGCGTCGAACCGTCAATTGCAACCTCCTCGAGGTCTACCGTTGCAGATCGCATTTGTAGCTGTTCGATTATCTCAGCCTGTTTGTCCCGCAATTGGGCGCTCGAGGCTGTCACCGCCATCTCTTCCCCAAAGATCCCCAGGATCTCCAACATGTAGGCGTTGCCGCCGACGAATGTGTGCCGGTGGATCGGTTCGCGCGGCGGGCTACCTGTAATGGAAAGCGCGGCCTCTCCTTGGGCTTTCGGCATGTGGCAGAACTGGCAAGAGACTGCGCCACCGAAAGAGCTGGCCAGCCATTCGTAGTAGGCCATCTGCTCGGGAAACACACCCGCGATCTCGCCAGCCGCATCCACGTAGGGTGTGTACAGCGTGTGGCAGGTTGCACACAGTTCAGCCTGCTCGACGTGTAGGCTTTCGATGGGCACAAAGCCGGAGGACCCTTGCATGATCTCTCCCTGGCCTTCGGCAACTGGATGGGGACCAAAAGCTTCCCGCTCTCCCGCCAGAAGGGCGGTGTCAATGGCAAAGCTCCCGCTGTGGCTGTCAGCCCGTCCAAAACTATCATCTCGGATCTGGTGGCAGAGGGTACACGAAATCCCGTCCATAGCCAGTGCGTGAAGAGCGTGAGCGGGATCGGCAAAACCATCACCCAGCACGCTACCCTGTCCCCCTTCCGCGGCGACGGTATAGTGGGCCATCGGCATGTGGCATTGGGCGCACTTGTCCTCGATGACCGCCTGGTACTGGGGGTGAGTGAGTGCCTCAGCCCGGACGGAGGCCAGCCAGTAGGGGTCGCGAGCAGCATTGGCCATCATGGATCCGCGCCAGAAGGTGTCGACCGATACATCGTTCCCAGCCTCGTCGACCATATCGGTGTGGCAGACGGCACAGGCGCCGGAAGCGGAGAATAGCTCGCCCCGCTCGGTGGGCAGCGGCAGGCCGGGAAACTCTGCCACCGCAGGTGCCTCTGCGGCTGCGGGCGTCTCGGTAGGCGTTGGTGGAACCTCGGTGGGTGGCTCGTCCGTGAGTGCGGGTGTGTCGGTGGGCGGAAGTGGTGTCGGTTGAGGGGTATCGGTGGGCAGCGGAGTCTCGGTAGGCGGTTTGATGGTGGGTGACGGCTCAATCTCGGTCGGTTGTTCCAAGGTCGGTGCCGGGCTGGGCTGAGCGCCGCAAGCCGCCAGCAGGAAAACCACAATGATGGCTAGGTGCCAACTCCTTTTCATGTCCGCCTCCTCGCAAGGGCATGTTCGCATGGCCGGGACAATCCCGAGTCAGAGCTCGCGAGGCACAGTATAGCATGGCCCAGGCACAGAGTCAAACCCGCGAGCCGAGTCCAAGGGCACGGATATCAAAGCGCCCCCACCCATGGGTGGGGGCGCCAGGCCAACATGCGACGGTGTTGGGACGTGGCACTTTTCCCCTAGCGCCGCTTCCCGCCGTGTAGTTCGTCCTGTAGCTTTTCCAGTTCTTCCCATCTGCCTCTGGCCGCCAGCTTGGCCTGCTCAGGCCAGGTCGTAGGCTTGGCCAGGCGCAGCAGATTGGGATCCGCTTCCTCCAAAATCTGCTCCAGTTGCCCTGTACTGGTTCCGGCCAACTGGGCAAAGGTGGTGATCCCGGCCGCCTGCAACACGCTGGAGATCTTGGGGCCGATCCCCTCGATCACTTTTAGATCGTCGGGCTCTGGTGGGGCTGGTGCCGGCTCTTCGCCCGCTGCTGCTTCGTCGGTGGCACCTTTAGCGGCAGCCTCTTCGGCCGCAACGGTCGCTGCCGCAGCTTCTTCTATCTCTTCAGCGGCAGAGGTGGCTATCTTCTGTCTGGTTGGCGGTGCGATGGCCGGTTCTTGCTCCGCGTCTTCCCCGCGCCTCCACCACCAGACCAAAAAGACGACAAAAGCCACCAGTGCGATAGCGACAAAGACCCAGAGCAACCATGGGGCGCCCGTCTCCTCCTCGGCCATGCTGGAAGCAGGGAAGGTAAATCCGGCCAGGCTCAGGCCGGTGAGCAGCAACGTGGCGAAGATGCTGAGCTTGCGTTGCATGATGAGTTTCTCCTCCTCAGGGCAGCGTTCAGCGATGACCTGGCGCCGCCTGGCCGCCACGTCATCTGCAGACGCGGTCCCATGCGACGGCGCAGACAGAGGTGGATCGCACCCTGCGCCAACTGGATGGCCTAATACGTGATCACGCGGGGCAGAGCTTTGGCCTGTTCGATCCAGTCCGCCACTTGGGACTGGGCAGGCAGCCTGCGAACCAGTTTCTTGGCTTCGTTCACCTCGGCCAGCTTGGCATAGAGGTTCGCGGCGTTTCGCTGGGCCAGCTCCGGCACCGTGTCTACGCCGGCCTCCTCCAGGAGGTCCGAATACTCTTCTCCGACCCCCTTGATGCGAAACAGGTCTACGTGGTTCACCCACTCCAGGATCAGTTTTCCGCTGATGCCCGTCTCCTCGGCAATTGCTTTCCGACCCCCGGGGGTTGAGCCCTTCTCCAACAGGGCTTCAGCCGTCGCTATGCCTCCATCCACCAGCTTTGCGGCATAGACCTCTCCGATACCTTCGACGATGGCTAGCTTTGTCATCTTGGTCTCCCTCCTATTTATCTTTTTGCCATCGCCGGCTCGGTGATGGCAGGTTGGGTACAAGGACCTTTACAGTATACCGCACAATGGCAATAATGCAAAATCCTGATCCCGATCAGAGAGCCTGGTAGCGCTCGATCCGTTCCTCGATCACAGTCAAGCTGGTCTCCCAGAAGCTGCGTTGGCGGATGTCGATTCCGAATCGGGTGGCCATTTCTGCGGCTGTCCCCTCGCCGGTGCTACGCAGCAGCTCATCATACTCGGGCAGAAAGGCCCGGCCCCGGTCCTGGTATATGGCGTACAGGCCCAAGCCGAAAAGCATTCCAAACGCGTAGGGAAAGTTGTAGAAGGACAGGTCGGGGCGGTAGTAGTGGGGCTTCCAGGCCCACATGTAGGGATGCAGAGTACGATGGTCCAGACCGGTTCCGTAGGTCTCCTTCTGGGCGCGGGCCATGATCTCGCAAAAGTCGTCCGCCGAGAGTTCAGCCTGGGCGCGTCGCTCAAAGACCTCCTTCTCAAAGAGAAAGCGGGACGAGATGTCTACGATGACCTGAGCAGCGTCGCTGAGAAAGCCCTCGAGAATGGCCAATTCCTCTTGTGGGCTGGCCGCATGGGCCAGGAGCGCGTCGGTAATGATGGTCTGGTTAAAGATGGAAGCTGTCTCGGCCAGCGTCATGGGCGTCCGGCGCTGCAGCGGTTCCTTGCCTGCCTGGCAGGCATTGTGATAGCCGTGGCCCAGCTCGTGAGCGATGGTCGACACCTGGTCCAGCGATCCGTCAAAGTTGCAGAGAATGCGCGACTCTTCTACCGCGGGCAGGACCATGCAGAATGCGCCGCCCCGCTTTCCATCCCGGGGCTCGGCATCTATCCAGTTGTGATCAAAGGCGTGCCGGCTGAAGGACACCAGACGGTCGGAAAAGGTACTGAATTGCTCCAGGATGAACTCCTGCGTCTCAGCGTAGGTGTAGCGCTTCTCAAAACTGCCCACCGGGGCAAACAGATCCCACCAGGCCAGTGTGTCCTTGCCCAAGAGCCTTGCCTTGGTCTGAAAATAGCGCTGGAAGGCGGGGAACGAACCGCGCATGGCGCCCAACATAGCCTCCAGCGTCTGGCGGTCGATCCGTGCCTGGTCCAGCGCTTCATGGAGCGCGTCGCTCCGGCCCCGTTTCTCGTTGAGTGTGACGACCATCCCCTTCACCCCGTTCATGCAGGCGGCCAGCGGCTCTCGCACGCCTTCCCAGGCGGCTAGCTCGGCTTCGTGGGCCCTGCGCCGCACCGTTTCATCGAGGTCAGAGCGCAGATTCTGCAGGATGGTCATGGGTAGTGTCTCGATCTTGCCGTCCCGCTCAAAGCTCACCTTGAGCTGCGAGGTGATGACGCCCTGGAGCTTGCCCCAGGCACGGATGCCACTGATAGAGAGTTCGGCGGCCAGCGCCTCTTCCGCTTCGCTCATCAGGTAGCGGCTCTGCTCAGCGGCTTGGTGCAGGTAGAAGCTATGGGCTTTGGCCGGGCCTTCGACCGCCAGCGCTGCCTCGAACCGTCCTTCTTGCTCGGCGGCGGTGCCGAGCCAGCCCTGGAACAGAACCTCCTGATGGTCCAAATGGACCAGCATCGGTTCCAGTTCAGACATCAAGCGCCGGGCCGCAGTATTGTACGAGTCGGTGGCGACAAAGGAGGCAATGTAGGCCCGCAACGTGGCGATCAGTCGCACCAGGGCATTCATTCTCTCCAGGTAGCCGGCCATGACCTCCGCCAGTTCTGGCGGCTCTTTGGGGACCGGTCCGCCCCTGCCGAGCTGCTTGCTGGAAAGGTACCGGTCGAGCTCCTCAATCTCCACCCTGGCCTGGGTGACGGCTTGCTGGAACTCGTTTGATTCCAGACTGGGATAGACGTTGGTCAGATCCCAATGCGGTAGGCTTTCTTTGCTCATCGATCTCTTCCTTTCCGAAGGCATTTGTGGAGTCTGTCTGTCATCGGTCCCGATGCTGGAAGAAGGCCAAACCGGGGGCTCTGGACCGGCGCCACTCTACTGTCTGATGTACCGGTCGACGTCCCGTCGGGCTTGGGCTTGACCTGCTTTTAATAGCCTCTGGTCCTGTCAACCAGATTCAGCAGGGGCTTGCCCGACAGGTAGCGGCCCAGGTTCTCCGCAAACAGCGCCGTAGCGCGTTCGTCGTAACGGGGCGTAAAACCGGCCACGTGGGGCGAGATCAGCACATTCTCCAAAGCCCACAGCGGGCTATCGGCGGGCAGCGGTTCCTGTTCAAAAACGTCGAGGCCAGCACCCGCGATCCAGCCTTGCTCAACGGCCTGGGTCAGAGCCGCCTCATCCACGATGGGCCCCCGGGCGATGTTGACCAGGTAGGCCGATGACTTCATGGCCTTCAGTTCCTCTGGCCCGATCAGGCCGACCGTCTCGGGCGTCAGCGGCACCGACACGACCACATAGTCGCACTCCGACAGCATCTCGTGCAGCGCGTCGGGCCCGTAGAACCGCGCGGGGATGGACCCTGCTGCATCGCCCGTGCGTTCCGAGGTATAGCCCTCCTTGGTGCGACCCGCTGAGCGGTGGAGCGCCAGCACCCGCATCCCAAAAGCCTGTCCGATCCGGCCCACCTCCCGGCCAATGCTCCCATAGCCGACGATCCCTAGAGTGCTGTCCCGGAGCTCGGGGCGGGCGTACAGGCCCCAGCGGCCCGATGGCCACCGGCCCTCGCGCTGGCAATGGGTCCACAACGGGACACGCCAGCGGTAGGCCAGGATGGAGGCAAAAACGTATTCCGCGATGGGGGTGGCGTGGATGCCGCTGACGGTGGTGATGGCTACGTCGCTCTTCATGATGGGGTGGTCGAGAAGGTGATTTGCGCCGGCGCTGTGCAGTTGCAGCCAGCGCAAGCGCGGGGCCAGCTCCAGCGCATTGGCAGGCAAATCAAACGTATAGAGTACCTCGACGTTTGCGTGCTTGGCCAGGGCCGTTGCCACCTCGTCGGCATTGTGGCAGGTTTGCTGGCTCAAGCGCAGCCGGGGCGATACTGCCCGAAGTTGCGCTAGCAGGTCGTCGGTAAAGCGCAGCGTAGACAAGGCGTGAACGATTTCCATGGATGCCTCCCAAGAGCGGAACCCCCAATCGCAGCGCTGTGATTATATCACAGACGCGGTGAGTACCACAAACTTGCCAAGACGCCGATCTTGATGTATATTATTCTACAGAGAATTCTGGCCGCGATCCGAATCATTCATGTTATCAGCAAAGGAGGTGGGTGATAGCTGAACAGGTAGCTTGACAGTTGGGCTGTGTTTGCGCGTGGTCGGATTCAAATCATCAAAAAGAGGAAAGGAGAGCAAGATGAGAAAGAATGTTTGGCTATTTGTGTTTGTCCTGCTCGTTTCGATGTCTATGGTACTGGCAGGATGCGGCGGATCAAAGCTGGGCAGCGAGGATGAGCCGATCGTGATGTCCTTCGTGCCTTCGGGCGACACCCAGGAGATCATTGCCAGCGGCGATACGCTTGCCCAGATGCTCACCGACAAGACGGGCCTGGTCATCGCCGCCAACGTCGGCACCGACTTTGCCGCGGTGCGCGAGGCGATGGGCGCGGGCAAGGCCCACATCGGCTGGCTCAATACCTTTAACTATGTCCTGGCCAACGAAAAGTATGGCGTCGACGTAGGACTGGTGACGGAGCGCTTTGGCTCGACCACCTACCTGGGCCAGTTCAACGTCCGGGCCGACAGCGGCATCGAGACCTTGGACGATATCAAGGGCAAGGTGATGTGCTGGGTCGATCCCAACTCGACCTCAGGCTATATCATTCCGCGCATCATGCTGGCCGCCAACGGCATTGACCCCGACAATGACTTCTCCAAGACGATCGAGGCCGGATCGCACAACAACTCGGTCCAGGCCGTCTACGAAGGCCAGTGCGACGTGGGTGTGTCCTATGCCGATGCCCGCAGCTCCATCGAGGAGACGCACCCGGATGTCAAGGATGTGGTCGCCGTCCTGGCCACCACAACTGAGATCCCCAACGACAGTGTGTCTTTCGCCAAGGACTTTGATCCCGAGATGCGCACCCAGATCGTCAACGGCCTGCTCGAGATTGCGGGAACAGAGGAGGGACTGGCGGCTCTGGAGAATCTATACTCCATTAGCGGACTGCAAGAGGCCGACGACACCTTCTACGATCTGTTCCGCGCCGACTTGAGCAAGGCGGGAATGGACATCGAAAGTCTGGCCGAGTAGTTTCGCAGAATCCGTAGAGGGAGAGAGGTGAACCTCTCTCCCTCTCTTGCCAAGAGAATTGACAGGGTAAGGGCGAGGCAGCCCGGACAGTAGTTTTGTTTTAAGCGACTCCCCACTGGTCGCAAGACGATCGTCAGAAAAGCCTACCTTCGGGGCTGCCTCGCCTCTGCTGGGTTCATTTGAAGGGAGGAGTAGTCACTTGCTGCGCATAGAAAACCTCTCCAAAACATTCCCCGACGGTACTGAGGCAGTGAAAAATGTCAGTTTCGAGGTCAAGGACGGCGAGTTTTTGGCCGTCATTGGCCTGTCGGGATCGGGCAAGTCCACCCTGCTGCGCTGCATCAACCGTCTCATCGACCCCACCGAGGGCCGCGTCGTCTGGGATGACATCGATATCACCGCGGCCCAGGGCAAGGAACTGCGCCGCATCCGCCGCCAGATCGGCATGATCTTCCAACAGTTCAATCTGGTCAAACGCAGCAGCGTCATGATCAACGTGCTTTCAGGGCGGCTGGGCTATGCCAATCCCTGGACCAGCTTGGTGCATCAATTCTCATCCCAGGACCGCCAGCGGGCCATTACTGCCCTGGAGCGGGTAGGCATCGAGGAAAAGGCCGACAATCGCGCCGACCAGCTCTCCGGCGGGCAGCAGCAAAGGGTAGGCATCGCCCGCGCGTTGATGCAGGAGCCGCGGCTGATGCTGGCCGATGAGCCGGTAGCCAGCCTGGATCCGGTGTTGGCCCACTCTATCCTCCAGTACCTGGAGCTGCTCAACCAGCAGGACGGCATCACCGTGCTGTGCAGCCTGCACTTCCTGGACTTGGTCCACCGCTACGCCACGCGCGTCATAGGCCTCAAAGACGGCGAGTTGGTCTTTGATGGCCTGCCCTCAGAACTGACGCGCGAGCGATTCAAGGAGGTATACGGCGAAGAGGCCGAGATGGTCAGCGTCGGCGGCATGAATACGTCGACAGAATAGGCGGGGTGCGCCAGCATGAATGACAGCAATCAGAATCGTTTCGACGCGCCAGGCCCGCCCGTGCCTTCTCGCCCAGAGAGGCCGTCCCTGCTGCCCGCGTTCATGTCCCTGATCGTGCCCGGTAGCGGGCAGTTCATCCTCGGTGAGCGAGGAAGGGGCATCGGTTTCCTGGCGACCATTATCATCTTGGGTGCGCTGATCGCCTGGCAGGGGACCCTCACCCTGCTGATCCCGCTGGTTTTCATTTGGTTGTGGGGAGCCTGGGATGCCTACCGCCTGGCCAAGGGGGAGACCGGTCGTCTGGGCGCGCCGATCCTGTTCGCCATCCTGATCGTCTATGGATTGGCCTTTGTGGCCACCGAGGTGGATCTGTCCCGTCTGGCCACTGGCTGGCCTGCCATGCAGCCCTACCTCAAGGCGCTGGTCCGGCCCGAGCTGATGGAGTATCCCACCGAAGACAGGCTGGGCACGACGCCCTTCCAGGTGCCCTGCATCGATCCCCTGCCCGACCCGGGAAAACTGCCATCTGAAGATCCGCTCATCGTGCCGAGTATCCCCTGCGCCGATTTTGGCGAAAGCTTTGAGATCGCAGGCGAAGGATTCTTCTCCGATTTCGAGGGCGACTTTCGATGGGCGAACCCCGTCGGCGACGTCCAAAGGCTCCTGGTGGATGGCAGACCACAGACGTTCACCACCGACGGGGAGGGCCGGTTCCGGGTAACGATCACTGTGCCGCGCACGTCTGTGCCCCTTGACAAACTTCCCGGCCCCGGCGAGACCCAAACCCACGTCATTCGTGCTCTGCAGCAAAAGCCCTATGGCTCGTTGCAGCCTACCGAGACCCTGAGCCTGGTCCTGGAAAAGATCGGTGAGACAGTGGCCCTGGCCTTTATGGCCACTGTGCTGGGCATGATCTTTGCCCTGCCGGTCAGCTTCTTGGCTGCCCGCAACCTGATGTGGGGCCACCCGGTCACGCGGGCTATCTATTACGTGGTACGGACCATCCTCAACGTCGTGCGTTCCATCGAAACGCTGATGTGGGCCATCGTCTTTGCCGTGTGGGTGGGCCTGGGGCCGTATGGTGGCATGTTGGCCCTGATGTTGCACACCGTTGCCGCGTTGGGCAAGCTCTACTCGGAGGCCATCGAGAGCATCGACCCCGGCCCCATCGAGGCCCTGCGCGCCACCGGGGCGAACATGTTCCAGGTCATCGTCTACGCCGTGCTGCCCCAGATCGTGCCCACCTTCCTGTCCTTCACCCTCTACCGTTGGGACATCAACGTCCGCATGTCGACCGTCATCGGTCTGATCAGCGACGCGGGCTTGGGCTTCCTGGTCATCCAGTGGGTGCGGCTGGGCAATCTGCGGGCCATGGCCACGGCCATCATCGCCATCGTCCTGGTGGTGGCCATTCTCGACTACGTCTCGGCCTGGCTGCGCAAGCGCATCATCGAGGGCAAGCCGGCAGGACAGCGGGCCAGCCCCCTGCGTCGGGCTGTGACCATGGGTCTGTTGGTCATCGGCTTTGCGGCAGCTTTTGTCTGGGCCTGGAACGTGTCCCGGATCAGCTTTGTCGACCTGGTTCAGGGAGCGCCACAGGGCCTGCGCATGATCGGTGACTTTTTGGTGCCAGAACTGTTCACCCGGCCCACCGAAGACGTGAGCGTTAGCGCCACCTTGCCGGTGCCCTGTGGCTCAGGCCAAACTGAGGGCGCTCAGGTGAGTGGCCCACGCGTGAACCTCTCCCTTTCCTGTGGCGAGGTTGGCGAGCCACTCATCATCCGCGGTCACGAACTGCCACCTAACGAAAAGGTCTCGGTAAGATGGGCCTTTTCCGACGGCGCTTACTTGCGCATCGCCAAGGAGTGTTGTACTACCGACGATACCGGTAGCTTGACCTGGGAAACCAAGATTCACCCCCTGATGGAGGTGAATCCCGACGAGGGCCGCCCCGAGCTGGGCCAGGTGGTGATCAACTGGCAAGAGTACACCGGTGGGCTGCAGCTCAGCGATGCGTTCAAAGAGGTGGTGCATCTCTCACTGGTGACGCTGCTCATGGCGCTCCTGGCCACGACAGTGGGCTCTTTCTTTGCCATCCCGATAAGCTTTTTGGCAGCGCGCAACATCATGGGCAACAGCCGCCTTGGCCAAGCGGTCTATTTTGCCACCCGTACCATCTTTAATCTGTGGCGCTCGGTCGAGCCGATGATCTTGGTGGTCATCTGCGCTGCCTGGGTGGGCATCGGACCGTTCGCCGGTGTCTTGGCCCTGGCCATCAACAACATCCCCAACCTGGGCAAGCTCTTTTCTGAAACCATCGAAGAGATCGATACCGGGCCGGTGGAGGCCATTACGGCGACGGGGGCCAGCAAGCCACAAGTGCTGACCTTCGCTATCGTGCCCCAACTGGTGCCCAAGTTCCTGGCTTTCATCCTCTATCAGTGGGACATCAACATCCGCATGTCGACCGTCATCGGCTTTGTGGGCGGTGGCGGCATCGGCCAATTCTTCCGCCTGGCCGTCGGGATGAACCAGTATGCGGCCGCGGGCATGGCCGTCTGGGCCATCGTCATCATGGTCTGGACCATGGACTATCTCAGCGCCAGGGCCCGCGAGCGGCTGACGTGACAGAACACGCGCTCACACGGATTTCACCGATCTTTTCCCGTGTTCGTCCGTGTGAATGCGTGTCCGAATAGTCGGACGATGCTAAAAGTCATCATCGATTTCGACGGTACGCTGACGGCCG
Source organism: Anaerolineae bacterium (assembly GCA_050123055.1). GTDB lineage: Bacteria > Chloroflexota > Anaerolineae > JAAYZQ01 > JAAYZQ01 > JASFHU01. The sequence goes on along the minus strand of JASFHU010000004.1, from coordinate 17,151 downwards.
AGGAATCACAGGCCCGGCCGCTGGCCGAAAGATCGCTGGATACGCTGGCCAATGAGATCCTCAAGGTGCCGCGCCCGCAACTGGCAGCCGACTATGAAGCCACGTGGGCGCGGCTTCTTTCTGCTCCCCATCGCTACTGGTGGGAGGTCAACGGTCTCATCGCCTCCTACTGCGACGAGGGCGCCTTTATCCTCAATACCACCACGCTGCAGGTGATGCTGGGCGACGATCCGGACTACGCCCAGGCCGTGGCCGCAGCTTTTCCTGACGCCGAGTACGATCCGGTGGTGGATTGCACCAACTACCTCTTTCACCGCCACACGGCAGAGCTACCGCCGGCCTTTCGACCGGCAGCACGTGAAGTGTTGGTCTCGCTCCTGGACCACATTGATCGCACGCCGGTCGTGCTCACCAATTCCCTGGGCGACAAGGTACGCCGGCTACTATCGACGCTGGCGCTCGACGGCGAGGTAGCCGTCCTGGGTGACACCCGCCAGTACGACATGGATCCTGGCTGGCGGCACCGCTTCCTGCATCCCGAACTGGGAGAGATCCAGCTCTGGCCGGTGTCGGAGGCACGCCAGGTAGATCTGCGACGTCCGGTGTACTACCGGGCGCTACAGCGGGCTGCGGCCGACGGTGCCCGCCTGGCTGTGGTCGCGGATACCTTTTCCCTGCCCGGCGCATTGCCCCTGCTGATGGGTATTCCCTTCTACCTGATCCACACCGCATACACCCCGCCCTGGTGCGCGCATGTCGTGGACGCCCACCCGCTGGGATTTATCCTCGATGAACTGGGGGACCTGCCTGCTGCCCTCGACAACCTGCCTCAAACCAAATAGCTTCTTGAGCCCCGCTTGCTCCCAGTCCGCTTTTCGAGTATAATGCCCACAGTCAAGCCTGTCATCGCTGCACTGTGACATGGGGGAACCATGCCGACGATCATTCAGACTTTCCGCCATCTGCGACGCTATCAGCAGATCGGGCGCATTCTGACACGCTACGGCTTTGGCTACGTCCTGACCCAACTGGGCGTAGAGCGGGCCATCACGCCGGGCCTGGAGAGATTGCGCTTCAGTTCGGCCGAGATCCTACGCGCAACCCCGGCCGAGCGAGTGCGCATGGTCGTGGAAGAGTTGGGCCCCACCTTCATCAAGTTGGGCCAGATCCTGAGCACCCGTGGCGATATCCTTCCACCCGACTTTGTTCGCGAGCTGGAAAAGCTGCAGGACACGGTTCCGCCCACTGACTTTTCCCTTATCCAGGCCCAGGTGGAGAGTGAGCTCCAGAAACCCCTGGAAGAGGTATACCTCACCTTTGATCCGGTGCCGGTGGCCTCGGCATCGTTGGGGCAGGTCCACTTTGCCACCCTGTCCAGCGGCGAGGAGGTGGCCGTAAAGGTCTTCCGGCCCGGGATCGACAAGCTGATCGAGACCGACCTGGATATCCTGTTGGAGTTGGCCGCCCTGGCTGAAAAGCGTACCGAGTGGGGTGAGTACTATGGGGTCCTGTCGCTGGCCCAGGAATTTGCCGATACGCTGCGTACGGAGCAAAACTATGAGCAGGAGGGCCACAACATCGATCGATACCGGCAGATGTTTGCCAGCCAGGGCTATGTCCACGTGCCCCAGATCTACTGGGAGACCACCACGCGGCGTGTCTTGACCATGGAACGGATCCAGGGTATCAAGATCACCGACGTGGCTGCCCTGGATGCCGCGGGCCAGGATCGCAAGGAGGTCGCGCGCCGCAACATCGCCATCTTGCTCCAGGCGGTCTTGCACGAGGGATTCTTTCACGCCGACCCCCATGCTGGGAATTTCATGGTTCTGCCCAACGAAACCATCGCCATGATGGACTTTGGCATCATGGGACACCTGGACCAACTACAGCGACTGGGATTGGTCAACCTGTTTGTGGGCCTGTTCCGCGGGGAGACCGATCGGGTGGTGGAGGCTCTTTCAGACCTGGGTATCGCTACCAAAGCGGCTGATCGGCGGAACTTGGCCCGCGACCTGGATCGACTGCGCTTGCGCTATTTCGGTCTGGAATTGGAAAAGATCCGGGCGCGCTCCTTCGTCGAAGATCTGATGGGCGTCGTCTTTGCCAACAAGCTCAAGATGCCCAGCGACTTGGTGTTGGTCTTTAAGGCCATTGCCATGTTGGAAGGTATCAGCCTGCAGCTCGATCCCAATATGAACGTATTCAGTGAGGTGGAGCCCTATGTGCGCGATGTCCTCCTCGAGTTGCAGTCACCGGTCACCTGGGTTAAGGATCTTGGGGATCAGATGCGCGAGTCGGCTGAAGCACTTGTGCTTCTGCCCAAGCAACTACAACGGATGCTGGAGCGGATTGAAGCAGGAGAGGGCAACCTGAGCATGACCATGAAGGGCTTTGACGAACCGACCCGGCGCATCTCGCAGGCTGCGAATCGCTTGGTCCTGGCCATCTTGGCCGCAGCCTTTGTCATCGGACCAGCCATGCTGATCCGCGCACTGGCCGAAATCACGGTGGAGTGGCGTGCGGGGGCAATCTTTCTCATCTTTGCAGGTTTTGCCATGTCGATGTTTCTCACATTGCTACTTGTCTTTTCGATCTGGCGCTCCGGGCGGTGACGCGTGGAGCGCATGGCACAGGGCTTCAACCGGCTGTATCTTGTCGTCGACCGACGCTTGAGGGGCTGGCCGACTCTGTTTCTCCGTACCGCGCTGGCTTTTGACCAGGACAATGGTGCGGTGATGTCCCGATCCATCGCCTATTATGCCCTCTTCTCCATCTTTCCGTTGTTGTTGGTGCTGATGTCGGTCTTTGGCTCTGTGCTGGATATCGACCAGGCCACCAAGGTGATCCTGGAGTTGGTTGCGCGCTATCTGCCCAGCGCGGTCGATTTGGTCGAGCAGAACCTCGGGCAGGCGTTCGAGGCGCAGAGCACGGTTGGCATCCTGGCCTTGCTGGGTCTCGTCTGGTCGGCGTCGGGGGTGTTCACGGCCATGTATCGGTCCGTGAACCGGGCCTGGAATAATCCCAAGGCGCAGCTTTTCTGGACTGAGAAGCTCTTCGGCCTGGCGGTCGTGATGGTCGTGGGGTTGGTCCTCCTGGCAACCACGTTGTACAGTACTTTTGTCGACGTCTTGCGCAATTGGCAAAAGTCATACTTTGGCTCGGAATCGCTCGTGGGGCCGCGGGGGGAGCAACTCTCGGACTGGCTCTCGCTCTTGATACCGCCGCTGGTCAGTGCCGTCACATTCATCATTCTGTATCGTACCATACCCCGGAACCGGGTTACCTGGCGCGACGTGTGGCTCGGCGGGTTGATAGCCGGCCTGAGTTGGGAAGCAGGCAGAAGGCTCTATACCTGGTATCTGTCCAACTTTGCTCGCTATAGCTTGATCTATGGGTCGGTGGGTGCGATCATCGGCTTCCTGCTATGGTCCTATCTCAGTGCCATGATCCTGCTGTTGGGTGCCGAGTTCACGGCCCAGCATACCGCCTGGCGCCGAGCTGGCCGTCCCGTCGAATCCCGGCCGCCTGGTGAATGGATTAACTGCTGGTCCAAAGAAACGTCGCTGGAGGCCTAGAGGCTGTATTCACCGCTCGGGCAGCCCGGTCACGGTCCTCGCCTGAGCGCGACAAGGAGTAGTCCCTGTGGAAGACCCAGTTCAGTCTATCGCCCTGGTTCTAACAGCCATCGCCATGCTCGTCGGCGTGATCGGCACCGTGCTGCCGGTCATCCCGGGTACCATCTTGATCTTTGTGGCTGCGCTTTTTTATGCCTTCATCGAGGGGTTCCAGACGATCGGTTGGCCTACGCTCTTGGTGCTGGGTGTGCTCACCGTTCTGGCTACCTCGGCCGACATCTGGGCTAGCAGCATTGGGGCCAAGATGGGTGGCGCCAGTGGGTGGAGCGTTGTGGTTGGACTGGTTGCCTCGCTGGTGGGTTTCGTCGTGTTCAACCTGTTGGGCGCTATCCTCGGCGCCGTTCTGGGGGTGTTGATCACCGAGGTTCTGCGCGTGGGCGACTGGCGACAGGCGCTCAAGGCAGGCAGCGGCTGGGCCATCGGCTGGGTTCTATCCACCGTGTTTCAATTGGTGACAGCGCTGATCATGGTGGCCATCTTTGTCTGGCAGGTGTCCAGGGGCGTGTAAAGGGCAACGATTAGGAAGGGGCTGGCTGGTCGAGCCGGGCCAGGTAGACCTGCAGCGGCGTGCTTTTGTGCCTGATCTCTACGTGCGGCAAGGGTTCAAAGGTCCAACCCTCCGGTTCATCGTCCATCGACTCGATCACAGCCCCAGATAGAATAATCTGGCCGTGCTGAGCCAACTCCACCAGGTGGTGAGCCGTGTTGACCGCATCACCCACCATCCCAAAGTTCATGTGGCTGGGCGCACCGATGCTCCCCATTACGACGATGCCCCGGTCGAGCCCGATGCCCAGGCCTATCTCGATCCCCTGCAACTCCTTCCATTGGTGGCGAAGCTGGGAAAATGTCTGTTGCATGTCGCCGGCGACGTGCAGAGCCCGTGTGGCGGCATCTGCCTGGGCAAAGGGAGCGCCAAAGCCGACCATTAGCTCATCACCAGCCAGGTCAAAGATAGTTCCTTGGTGGTGGTGGACAATGTCTACCATGGCTGTATAGAACTCGTTTAGCACCTCGATGACGGCGTGGGCAGGAAAGGTAGCCGTGAACTCAGAAAAGCCACGCAGGTCAGCAAACACGACAACCACGTCGCGGCGCTCGCGGCGGTCCAGGAGCCCCGCCTCTTGGGCCAGGATGCGGTCCACCAGCCTGGGGCCCACATATCTCTCGAACATCTGACGGATGAGACGGCGCTGTTCCTGTTCTGCCCTGAGCCGCATCGACTCCAGTTCCTTGAGTGGTGTGATATCTTGCACGACGGCCACTTGTCCGACCCCTGTCACCGGTGAGACGCTCACATACAGAGTGTGCCCCTCCGCTGTGGAGATTTCCGCCGTAACGGATCGGCCCGTGGCAGCGCCGTGCTGAAAGACATCCCAGAGCTGGACTGGGACGTTCCCGGCCAGCGGTTGCCCCAGGTCTGACGCGGCGTCAAGTCCCAGGGTCTGCTCCGCAGCAGGGTTAGCCATGACCAGGTTTCCGGCGTCGTCGATGACCAGTACGGCGTCGGTTGTACTACTCAGCACCGCCGACAGTTTCCCCTGCTCTTCGCGAGTGTGTTGCAAAAGCCTGGCATTGGTCAGGGAAATGGCCACCTGTTGCGCAAAGGTCTCAGCCAGCTTAACCTCGTCGGGGCCAAAGTGGCGGGGCTCATTCTGGCTGTAGAGATTGAGCAGCCCCATAAGCTGCCCCGAGGCCACCAGGGAGAGCGACAATTGACTGACTATGCCTTCCTGGACGAGTAGGTCGGACCGGCCAATGGGCTGCTTGCTGAGGTCGGTGATCTGGAACGATCGCGCCGAATAGGCGAGCCGGTGGAGGTACTGCTGGCTGGGTATGCGCTCGCGCAGCACATAGTCCTTGCCAAGCCCTCGCCAGGCCTCAACGGCAAGATGGCCTGTTGATTCATCGACCAGCATCAGGCTGGCGGCCGGTGTGCCCAGCAGCGAGACGGCCTGGTTAAGGATCAGGCTGGTCAAGGCGTCCCAGTTCAACTCGGCGCTGATCTCTACCCCTGCAGTCTGGAGCAGTTCTAGCTGCAGTCGCCCGCGCTGCTCGTCCTCATATAGATGGGCATTCCTTACTGCTACCGCAGCCTGGGCAGCGATCGATTCCAGCAGGGCCAGGTGGGGCTCGTCAAAGAAGTTGGGCTCGCCATGGGTGACCAGAAGGACGCCGAGCATTTCCTGGCCAACCAGCAAGGGCGCGGCGATGACTGAGCCTACCGGATCTGTATCGCCCGGTAAGATCAGCCAGCGCTGATCCCGAGAGGCATCGCGCACGATGGTGCTCTCCTGGTGGCGGAGGACCCATCCCCCCAGCCCTTCCTGAAAGATGGCCGGCGTGACCTGACCCGCGACCTCGGTTGGGGCACCCTTGCGGTTGATGAACTGCCGGGTGACCTGTTCGTCCTGGTCAAAGATGATGATGCTGCACATGCTGGCCTCGAGCGCCTTGCGAGTCCCGGTGACAATATTGCCCAGCACTTCGTCCAATGCCAACTGGCTGTTGATCCCTTGGCTGGTGTTGTACAGGAGGGCCAGACGATTTCGCTCCGTCTGCAGCGCGTCTCGGGAGAGCTTGAGGCGCAGGAGAGAACGAACGCGAGCCGCGAGTTCTTCCCTGTTGAAGGGCTTGGACAAAAAGTCATCGGCGCCAGCCTCGATGCCGCGGATGCGATCCCGGGGCTCATTCAACGCAGTGAGCAGGATAACGGGAATAAACCAGGTGTCGCCGTTGGCCTTGAGTTGCTCGCAGACGGCAAACCCGTCCAGCTTGGGCATCATGACATCAAGAATAATGAGATCAGGCGAGATGACTTTGACTTGTTCCAATGCTCGCTCGCCATCGTGGGCGAGCAATACCCGGTACCCGGCTCGCTCCAGATGGGTCTGGACGAGCTGAGCGCTGAGTACCGAGTCGTCCACGACCAGGATCGTAGCCTGCTCGCTCTTGGGTTCGAAGGGATCAAATCTGGATTGTTCTTCCATATGCTACACCGCGATCTCCTCGCTAGAGTGTGATCTCCATGCATTCTCTGGCCAGGAAAGTGGGGGGAAAGATCTGTTGTGCCTGTTTCTCAATCTCCTCCAACTGGTCGTCGCTGTGCAGGGGATCGTGATGAAAGAGGGCCAAACGCTGCACGTTTGCCTGCTGCGCCACCTGGATCGCCTCTTTCCAGGTGCTGTGACCCCAGCCCTGGCGGGCCTGTTTCTCCTCCGGCGTGAACTGGGCATCGTGGATCAGCAGATCGGCATCCTGGGCCAGTTCTACCACCCTCAGGTCGATGCCATCGGGGGGATGGTTGACGTCGCTGGCATAAACCACCGATTTGCCCTGACAGCTAATGCGATAGCCAAATACGCCGCCCGGGTGCTGCAACCGCCGTGGGAGTACCGTGGTCTCGTTGCCTACGACGATCTTTTCCCCATCGTGAACCTCTTTGATCAGAAAGTCGGCATGCAGGTCCGCCAGGGTGAACGGAAGGTAGGCATCGACCATCTGGCCGGCCAGGATGCGGTCGAGCCTTCGATCTACGCGGCGCTCGCCCAGAATGATCAGCCGGCTGTTCCGTAGCCTGGCCGGGGAAAAGAAGGGCAGCCCCTGGATATGATCCCAGTGGGTGTGGCTAAAGAGCAGAACGCCGATCAGCCGATCGACAGATCGCTGCACGAGATCCAGACCCAGGAGCCGGATGCCAGTGCCAGCGTCGAGGATGATGACCTCCCGGTCTGTCGTCTGTACTTCTACACAGGGAGTATTACCGCCGATACGGACCGTGTCCGGTCCGGGTACAGGAATAGAGCCTCGAACTCCCCAGAATTTTGCCCTCATTGTGCCACGCTCGTTTCCTGAACCATGCCTTTCAGTCCGAGGATTCACCTGTCGTGTCCGCTGATCGTGCGGTACCGGCATCTGCCCCCTCGACCGGTTGGTACTTGTCCAGGGCGAGTACGACATAATCAGCAAGGATGGCCAGTACCTGCTCGTCCTGTTTGCCAAAGCGTATGCTCGCACTCTGCCGGTCTACCGCCAGGAGGCCGGCGATCCTCTCCGAGGCCATCAGAGGGACCTGGAGCAATGCCTTGACGGCTTGGCCGGTCTGCAAGATGATGGGCGAGCCAGGCAAAGCCTGAAGGCGCAATCTGGCGCCTTCCTTGAGGACCGTCCAGAGGCGCACATCACCAGCCTGAGAGGGGAAGCTCTGACCGGTGTGGATCGTCTTGCCGCATGCAGCTACGACGCGCAGTTGCTCCGAGTTTGCGTCCAACAGGGATAGGGCGCAGGTCTCTGCTCTGGTGGCGTATAGCCCCGCTTCGACGATACGCTGGAAGAATTGGTCCAGCCCATGGCCGGTGATCAGGGCACGACCAATCGCAAGGATCATTTGGAACTGTCTGGCATGGGTCTCCAGCCGCGCAGTCAGTTGTTCCTTGTCGCGGTGCAGGCGTCCGATCGCCAGTGCCCGCTCGATACTGGACAACACCTCTTCAGTGGTGAAAGGCTTGACCAGGTAGCCCAGGGCGCCAAGCCGCAGGGCATCTGAGGCAGTCCCTTCAGAGCCATAGCCGGTCATCATGATGGTGGGAATAGAGCGATCCAGCCTGCCCAGGGCTTCCAGAACCTCCAGGCCGGTTGTATCAGGCAGTTCCAGATCCAGCAGGATGAGATCGGGCTTTACCTCCTCGGCAAGGTCGAGTCCATCTTGTCCCGAAGTGGCGCTGATGGCCCGGTATCCACTGTAGGGCAGAACACTTTCCAGCAAGGATCTTAGTTCGGTGCTGTCGTCAACGATCAAGATTTTTGACTCATGCATCTGGTTGCTCCGCTTCATCAGAACCTGGGCGGGTGCCTAACTGTCTGGGGCCAGCCCCAGCCACAGCAGGAGACAGCAGGAAGGGGCGGGACAGCGAAACCATTGTAGCCCATTTTGCACAATCTGGCAAAAAGCAGGCAGTTGTCAACTACTTTGAGCTTTGTATGAACTGCCGTGCTCAGCTCTGTGACTGGGTTGTCTCAGGTGGGGGACGGGCACGATCTGGCTCAGGGTTCGCGTGCCAACTGCAGGATCTGGTCTCGCTCTGCCAGGTCCAGCCCGGTCCAGCCATAGGTCTCTAGGTCTATGCGTCCCTCGTCGTCAAAGGCTACGCCCTCTGCCTCTAGCAACACCCGCTGGATGGCACCGCCGGGACGTCGGGCATCCAGGCTGATGGTGCCCCTGGCATTGATCACCCGCTGCCAGGGTACGTCGCTCCCACTGGGGAGGCTGTGGAGCGCCCAGCCCACGGTGCGCGCCGCGCGCGGATTGCCCAGCAGCCGTGCGATCTGGCCGTAGGTGGCCACCTTTCCCGGCGGTATGTGCCGTACGGTCTGGTAGACCTGTTCAAAGTACACTGAAGTCATGGCTGAATTATAGCACACTCCGGCTTGGAGTGTCCAATGGCTTCCACCTACCTGATGGACTCTAACGAGTTTGGCAAATTCGTGAAATTGGGGTCTTGACAAAATTGTGAACTTAGGTTATAATCTAACTTAGATATTGATCTAACTTAGATGATAAGCTAACTTAGATGGATGTCTAATCAGGGAGTCACCGGGTCGATTGACCTTCTTGCCCGGGCAGTCCAAACCGTGTTCAGTGGCTCAGAGGATCAGTTGGAAAGGGGAAGAAAATGCACCATCCACAAACGCCATTGTCGGTCAAACCGTATCAGGAGATGCTTCTGAGAGACGCCCAGGGGCATCATCAGGTCCGGGTGGCCAGGGCCAACAGCCCGCGACCTTGGGAACGGACGCTGGTCAGTGTCGGCGAGTTCATGGTCCTGGTTGGTTCCAGGCTCCAGGATAGGTATAAACCGTCGCTGCCTAGCGGTCCGGAGGTATGCCCGCCGGCTCCCGGCAAGGCAAGTGTCTAGCCAGCGCTCCCGCTGCGACAAAGCACGGGACCATCGATGATGCAGACAGGGAACAAGCGGGAATGGCGCCCCGCGGGGATGCGGGGCTTTACCATCGTCTGGAGCGGCCAAGTCGTTTCGCTGCTGGGCAGCGGGATGACCTGGTTCGCTTTGACCATCTGGGCCTGGGAGTTGACCGGTCAGGCCACAGCCCTGGCGCTGGTCGCCTTTTTTCACTTCGGGCCGACCATTTTGCTCAGCCCAATCGCCGGTGCGCTGGTCGATCGCTGGGATCGCAAGCTGGTGATGATGCTCAGCGACCTGGCTGCAGGGCTGATGACGGTGCTGGTCCTGCTGCTATACACGACAGGCAACCTGGAGATCTGGCATCTGTACCTGACGGGAGCCTTTGCTGGGGCATTTGAGGCCTTCCAGTTCCCGGCCTATTCGGCAGCGGTGACCACGATGGTGCCCAAGGAGCAGTACGTCCGTGCCAATGGCATGCTTTCATTGGCCGAGAGTGCTTCGGGCGTGTTTGCTCCGCTGGCGGGAGGTATCCTGCTGGGTATCGTTGGCATTTCTGGTGTGCTGGCCATCGACGTGGTGACGTTCATCGTAGCCATTGGCGCGCTGCTGTTGGTGCGTGTCCCGACGCCGCAGACCACGGCGTCGGGACAAGAGAGCAAGGGAAGTCTATGGCAGGAATCGCTCTACGGGTTTCGCTACATCTTTGAACGTCCCAGCCTGCTTGGCCTGCAGTTGGTGTTTCTGGCCTCCAACCTGGCAGCTTCCTTTAGTTTTGCCGTACTGGCTCCCATGATCCTGGCCCAGACGGGCAGCGACCAGGTCACCCTGGGGGGGGTCCAGGCGGTATTGGGGGTTGGTGGCGTGGTCGGTGGTCTGTTGTTGAGTGTGTGGGGAGGCCCGAGGCGACGGGTCCACGGCGTGCTGTTGGGTATGACGCTGTCGAGCTTGCTGGGGGAGTTGGTACTGGGTCTGGGTAACGGCCCTTTGATTTGGGGCATCGGCGCCTTTTTCTCATCATTCTTCATCCCCTTCATCAACGGCTCCAACCAGGCTATCTGGCAGGCCAAGGTCGCGCCCGATGTCCAAGGCCGCGTCTTTGCTGCGCGACGGCTGATCGCCCAGCTCTCGTGGCCTATCGCCACGCTCTTGGCGGGTCCCATGGCCGATTTCTTGTTTGAGCCGGCCTTGGCGGTCGGGGGTCCACTGGCTGGAAGTTTCGGCGGGCTGGTAGGCACAGGGGCCGGAGCTGGGATGTCGCTTATGTTTGTGGTCGCGGGCCTGATGGGGGTGACCATCGGGCTGGGAGGGTATGCCATCCCGGCCATTCGGAACGCCGAGGATATCCTGCCTGACTATGATGCGGCACCAGAGCCGCTGCCGGCCCCTGCGGCCTGAAAGGAGTTGACACATGGCAGATGCGCAATTGATGTGGGACTGGGGAACGGCCTACGATCTCTTTGTCAGCCTCGCGGTGCTGCACGAGCCGGGGGATTTTGGCGTGCGCGGCGCGTGGGCGGCCGGTGTGCGGGCGCGGCTATCGTCTGCTGCGCGGGAGACCCTGGAGGAGTGCCAGTTTGCCTGCGGTGTGCCCTTCCACTGGATCTATACCCTGCCCGAACCGAAGGATGGGGCGGCAGTTCTTTGGGCGCTGGGACAGATTGCGCCGGAGGAGAGATTGCCCCTCCTGGCCCTTGGCCCAGAGGCAAGCGACGAGGTGGCAGAGCTGTTGAAGGGCATCGCCGCGCAGCAGGCATGGGATGAAGGGGATCGGGAGGCTCTGCGAGCTGCCTATCAGCGGGCCCACGAATGTGAGGACGGAAAGAAAGCGCCTTCCGTGGAAAAGCTGACCAACATCCTGAACCTGTGGGCTGATGCCGGCGAGTTTGGGGAACGGTACCTGGAGGCATTGCGCGCCTATCAAGAGGTCTTTTTCGCTGAGGAGGAGAGGCGTATACGTCCGGCGCTGCAGGACGCGCTGGCCCGGGCGCAAGAACTTGCCCAGCACCAGGCGTTGCCGGACCTGTTGGAGGAGCTTTCCCAGGGGTTGCGCTTCGACGTTCCCCCCGAGGCGGCCCGGCTGCTGCTGGTGCCATCCTACTGGAGCACACCGCTGGTCTTCTTCGGGAAGGTGAGTGCCGAGCGTGATGTTTGGTTGTTCGGCGCGCGGCCGGCCGATGCGTCGCTGGTACCGGGAGAGGCCATCCCTGAGTCGCTGCTGCGGGTGCTCAAGGCTCTGTCCGATCCGACCCGGTTGCGCATCCTGCACGACCTGTCCCAGGAGTCGTTGACCCCGGCCGAGCTCACGCGCCGTCTTCGACTGCGGGCCCCGACCGTCACTCACCACCTGAAGGTATTGCGACTGGCTGGCTTGGTTCAGATGACCCTTAGTGAGGGCAAACGGACGAAGCGCTACGCTGCTCGTTCGGAGGCTGTGGCGGCATTCTGTGCTTCTTTGCAGACCTTTTTGATGAAAGGGGAGCATGGAGGCTAAAAAGCCGCGGCTATTGTCCCCCCTCCTCTTGTGGTTCATGGGGACGACGATCCTGGCCAACATCGCGGCCCAGATGGTCTTTCCTCTGGAGTCACTCTATGTTCAGGAGCTCGGCGCCAGCGTGGAGCAGGTTGGTCTGTTCTTTACCATCGCGGCGATCGCCCCGCTCTTTCTTCAAGTCTTTGGCGGCTGGCTCTCAGACTCTATCGGCCGCCTGCAAGCCATTGCCATTGGCAGCGTGGGTGGGGCGTTGTCCTACCTGTTCTACATCTTTGCCCACTCCTGGGTGTGGCTGCTGCCCGCATCCGTGCTGACAGCTATGGCGGTCGCCTTTGTTGCCCCCAGCTTTCAGGCCTTCATCGCCGAGGAATCGACCGAGGAGACGCGGGGGCGCGTATATGGCATCACCAGTACCATGTTCATGGTGGTCATGATCATCGGCCCGATCCTGGGCGGGCTCATTGCCCAGGGACTCGACTTTAAGGTGATGTACATCGTAGCTGGCAGTCTGTACTCAGCAGCGGCTGTCATCCGCGTCCTCATGGCTCGGTACGCCAGCCGAAAGAGTGCGGAAAAGGGCGAATCGGTCGAGAAACCCTCCTTGAGTGGTTTCAAAAAGAGCCTGCTGGCGGTATTGGGCCTGGTGACGGCCGGGGGGGTGGTGACCTGGATCTTTATCTCTGACGGCGTGCGCGATATCGCGTTCAGCTTGACCGGCCGGTTGATGCCGCTCTATCTGGAAAACGAGATGGGCCTGAGTCTGATCCAGATCAGCGGCTTGCAGTCGATCACAGCCATCGTTGCCATGGTGTTGATGAGCCCGGCCGGCTGGCTGTCCGACAAAAAGGGGGAGCGGGTCAGCATTGTGGGCGGTTTTGGTCTGATCTCTATCGGCTGGGCGGTATTCCTGGTCGGGACAGATTTCTGGCAGTTTGTCGCGTCACGGGTCGTCATCGGGGCCGGCTGGGCGCTGATAGATCCGGCCTACAACTCGCTGATCTCCAAGGCCGTACCGGACAAGCTGCGCGGCCTGGCCTTCGGCTTTTTCTCGACCAGCCTGGGCCTGATCTCGCTGCCTGCTCCCTGGCTTGGAGCGCGGCTATGGGAATCGATCAGCCCGATATTCCCCTTCTATGTGCCGCTGGTGGCGATGGTGGCCCTGCTGCCCATCATGTGGACCAAGTTCAAGCTCCCGGCAGATACGCCAGATAGGACGCAGGATCCTGCTGGCGGCGAAAAAGCGCCGGCCGATGCGGGTTCTGCCGTAGGCTGAGTATTCAGGGGACTGAAAATGAGAGGAAAAAGGAGGCTAGTTCGATGACAACGTCAGCGAGATGGTTTATGGACGTGGCGGAGAGGATCTTGGCCGGCATTGGGGCGCGCACCACGCCGGCGCTCAACCAGTTTGTTGAGGACAACGGCCTCGGGGATGGACTGGATATCCAGTTCATCCAAGTAGCCTACGGTTTCGCGCCTGAGCCGATCGTACCCGAGCACCTGATCAAGCGTACGCCTTACGCAAACCCCGATGCTTACCGCACCGAGATGGAGCAAGCCGCAGAGCGCGGCTGGCTGGATGTTGCAGGCGAGGACCGGTATAGGCTTACCCTCAAAGGACAGCGAGCGGCGCGCGCTCTCTTTGACTTGGGCGATCGGGTATTCGGCCAGCTTGAGGCGTTGCCGGAGGCGGACCTGAAGCGGATCACCGCACTGCTGGCCAAAGTTGCGCGCAAGGCGCAAGATCTGCCAGAGCCCCCGAAAAAGTGGGCGCTCTCGTGGGGTGCCAAGTTCGACCGCGGACCCGACGCGCCGGCGATGGTTCAAGTGCGCCGGAAACTGCTCGACCTGCTGAGCTACCGCGACGACGCGCACATCACTGCTTGGCTGCCGTATGGCGCCGGCGGTCAGGTTTGGGAGGCCTTTACTTACGTTTGGCGTGGTGATGCAGGCACAGCGGCCGATCTGGTCGAAAAGCTGCCCTATCGCCACTACGATGAGGACGCCTATGCGGCCGCTCTGCACGAGCTCGTTTCGCGCGGCTGGAGTGTCCAACAGGGCGAGATCTATGTCGCGACGGAGGAGGGGAATCGCCTGCGGCAGGAAGCCGAGGATGCCACCGACCGCTACTTTGACGCCGCCTGGACGGGCCTGAGCGAGGCCCAAACAGAGGAATTGAAGGGCCTGCTGGAAAGACTGGCCGAGGCGCTAGAACCACCCGAAGAAGGCCCGGTCTAGACCAACCTTCTCCGATAGAGGCGACACAACCGCAGGGGGAACTGACCCTACCAAGAGGTGCATGTGAGAAACGGTCTGCTCAGCTTCTCACAAAGGTACCATCTTTCAGGTCCTGGAGTGCCTGCTGGATCTCCTGGGCCGTGTTCATGACAAAGGGTCCGTAACGAGCGATCGGTTCGTTCAACGGTTTGCCCGATACCAGTAGGAAGCGAACGGCTTCGCCCTCGGCGCGGACCTCGACCAGGTCGCCATCGCCGAAAACGACCAGCTTGGGATGAGAGATGGATTGCTCGCTTCCGCCAAACAAGCCCTGGCCCGCAAAGACGTAGGCAAAAGCGGCCTGCCCGCGCGGCACGGGCTGGTTAAAGGAACTGCCGGGACCGACCGTGACGTCCATATAGGTTGGATCGGCCGCGATCTCGGTGACGGGCCCCTGGATGCCATCCACTGCACCGGCGATGACCAGGATTCTGACGCCGCCCTCCCGCTTGACGACCGGGATCTGGGCGGCGGCGATCTCCTGGTAGCGGGGCCGGGTCATCTTGAGCCTGGCCGGCAGGTTGACCCACAACTGGAATCCGGCCATCTCACCCTCGCGGGCTGCCGGCATCTCCTCGTGCATGATCCCGCCACCGGCCGTCATCCATTGCACATCGCCGGCCCCGATGGTGCCTGCGTTGCCGAGGCTGTCCTTATGCCGCACCTCACCGGCCAGCATATAAGTTACCGTCTCGATGCCGCGGTGGGGGTGCATGGGAAAGCCGGCCAGATAGTCGTCCGGGTTGTCAGAACCAAAGTGGTCAAACAACAGGAAGGGGTCCAGGTAGTCCAGATCCGGGCCCGCAATGCTTCGCTTTAGCCTGACCCCGGCGCCCTCAAGCACCGTCCGCGGTTCGATGATCCGTTGTACCCCTCTTGGCTGAGAGGCTGACGCCCGATTGCCGCTGCCCTTTGGCCTATCTCGATCTGTACTCATCCTTTTCTCCATTCCGATGACATGTAATATCCCAATGTCAGGATTGTAACACAAAAGGATCGAAGCAGCAAGCCGGTTCGCGACCCGGCGATGGCTGGCCGGTGTTTCCCAACGCGAAACACTTTGGCAGTGAGGCGCTAAAGCATTAGTGAAGGTATGGTCACTTCGCCCAACTGCACTAGTTCAAGTGCGGCTCCAGCTTGGCCAGGAAGCGGTCCTTGGGCATAAAGCCGGTGATGCGCTCCGCGACGTCTTGTCCCTTGAACAGGATCAACGTGGGGATGCCCATGACGCCATAGTGCATGGCCCAATGTTGGTTGGCGTCTACGTCCATCTTGAGTATCGTCAAATCGTCGGCGCGCTCCTGGGCGATCTCTTCCAGCACCGGGGCGATCATCTTGCACGGACCACACCACTCCGCCCAAAAGTCCACCAGGACCGGCTTGTCGGATTGGAACACCTGCGCCTCAAAGGTCTCATCAGTAACAGCCATCGGTTTGTTCATCTCTTTGTCCTCCTTCATATGTGTATCTCGGGCCCTGCCCGGTTTAAGCTCTTCACTCCCTAGACAAGACGTAGGTCCGATTCCTTACCCCAAAGAACGATCTGCACTTGACAATCGGTGAGGTTCGTGATAGAATGCAAGTAATTACTTGCTTGCATGAAAGGCTCAAACAATGAGTGTGATTGCCGGAGCTCCGGCTTCCGAGGAGAGCCCGGGATCGAGAGCGGATGAGACGCGACAGCGCATCCTCCGGGCTGCGGCCCAGGTTTTTGCCGAGGCAGGCTACGCCCGGGCCACGACCCGAGCGCTGGCTGCTGAGGCCGGCGTCAACGAGGTGACCCTTTTTCGCCACTTTGGCAACAAGCAGAACATCTTTGCCGCCGTGATCGAGCAGTTTGGAGGGCCGGCGGTGACGACGGCTCTGGAATCGCAGCTCACCGGCGAGTACCGCCAGGACCTGCTCACCATCGGCAGGCAGCTCCTGCGGCTTTTGCTGGAGCGGAAAGATGCACTACGCCTGATGCTCTGCGAAGCCACGCACTTCCCTGAGGTACAGGAAGTGATGGTCCAGAACCCGCGCCAGATCCGCCTGATGCTGGCCGGATATCTTCGTCAGCAGATCGAGCGGGGCCAGGTGCGGCCGCTACATCCGGAGGTTATGGCCCAAGCCTTCCTGGGGATGTTCTTTTCCTACGCCATCGCCACCGGGCTCCTCGAGGATTCGCTGGAGCCTGTTCTATCTACAGAGGATCTGCTAGTCCAGTTCGTAGACATCTTTGTAACGGGCACCATCGAGCAGGTGGAGGCCCCATGACCGTGTGGCGGGAATAGGAGGGAAGCGTGGAACCTGGTGCGATCCTGGTGCAATCGGCGACACGCCGTTTTGGTGACCTGGTCGCCGTGGATGATCTTTCCTTTGCAGTCCAGCCCGGCGAGATCTTTGGCCTGCTTGGACCCAATGGGGCAGGCAAAACGACGACCATCAACCTGATCACCGGCATCTTGCGCAGAGACGAAGGCCAGATCCAGGTCCTGGGCTGGGATCCGGAGGCCGAGGCGCGCCAGGTCCGGCAGCGGATCGGCTACGTACCCCAGGAGACCAACGTCTACCTGGACCTGAGTGCAACAGACAACCTGTGGCATCACGCGGCCCTGTATTGCCAGGACCTGTCGGGCGTCGACGGGCGGATGGAGGAACTGCTCAAGCTGATGAACCTGTGGGATCGGCGCAAGGATGCGGTCCGCACCTTCTCGGGTGGGATGAAACGCCGCCTGGCGCTTGCCCGTGCGCTGTTACACGATCCGGAGGTGATCCTCTTTGACGAGCCAACCCTGGGTGTGGACGTGCAGGGCCGCCACGTGTTGTGGGACCACATCAAAGCGAA
>JASFHU010000003.1:0-30053 GCA_050123055.1 Anaerolineae bacterium | reverse complement strand
GTACTTCTTGTTGAGGTGCACCCCAAATTGCATCTTGAGCAGGGCAGCAAGACCATGGGCTGGCCAGCCCAGGATCCGGCTGGCCCACATGGTGTCGAATAGATGGGCAAAAGTAAACCCAAAGTCGCGATACAGTACGCTCAGGTCGTATTCGGCCCCATGAAGCACCTTAAGAACAGCAGAATCAGCCAGCAGCGGACCGAGATCCGAAAGGTCATCCATGGATAGGGGGTCCACCAGGTAATCAGTTCCTGGCACCGAGATCTGGATCAAGCAGACCTGTTCCCGGTACACGTACAGACTGTTCGATTCGGTGTCCACAGCCAGGGCTCGTTCACCACGGAGGTGGCTCAGCATGGCTCGAAAGGCCGGTTGTGTATCCACCCAGATAGGCGGCGGCAGTGGTTGCTGGTCTTTCATGGTGGGGGGATTGTACCAGGGAATGGTGAAATGGGCAAATCCCACAGGTAAATGCCGGACATCTCAGGTCACCGCCAGGCGCTCAGCCGGATAGTGCAAGTATCTCGCCTCCTCAACCACACGCCGCAGGCGCTCTACCGCCTCCCACACCTCCCCGAAAGAGTTGTAGAGAGGAGCCAATCCCAGCCGGATGTTGTCCGGCTCTCGAAAGTCGGGCAAGACCTGCATTTCCTCAATGAGCGCCCGATTGATGCGATACCCTTCGGGATGGCGCACGCTGACATGAGAACCTCGCCGCTCTGGATCGCGGGGCGAACCCAGGGCGAAACCCAGCGGGGCTAGCACTGCGTCCGCCAAATAGACCAGGTAGGAGGTCAGCCGCACCGACTTGAGGCGGATGCGATCGATACCAGCCTGCAGTGCCAGGTCCAGGGCCGGTTCTATGGCCAGCAACGACAGCATGGGCGGTGTGCCAGCCAGAAAGCGAGCCACGCCTTCCGCCGCCTCATAGTCCAGCTCAAAGTCAAAGGGAGTTCGCTGCCCGAACCATCCCCAGACTGGGGATTGCAGATCTGGTTGCAGGTCGCGCCGCACATAGAGGTAGGCCGGCGCGCCAGGCCCGCCGTTGAGATACTTGTACGTACAGCCGACCGCCAGGTCCACGTTCCAGTCGTCCAATTGGATTGGCACAGCACCGGCGGAGTGGCTGAGGTCCCAAAGGACCAAGGCCCCTTTGCGATGCGCCCGCTCTGTCACCTCCGCGGCATCGTGCAGGAAGCCGCTCTTGAAGGCCACGTGCGAGAGCGTCACCAGCGCAGTCTGCTCGTCGATGGCATCCAACAGAGTCTCAGGTCGCACCGTGATCCCGTCGTCTGATGGCACCAGGTGCAGGTGATGCTGGTTGCCCAGCAGGCGGATGCAGCCCTGGAGCACATAGAGGTCAGAGGGAAAGTTCAGCACACTACTCACAATGCGCTTCCGCGCCGGGCGCGCCGCCAGGGCCGCCATCGCCAGTTTGAAAAGATTGACCGAAGTCGAGTCGCTCATCACCACCTGGCCCGGTCCTGCACCCAACAACCGGCCGAGCTTGTCCCCTATTCGGCCCGGGGCCTGGTACCAGCCAGCGTTCCAGCCCCGGATCAGGTCAACCCCCCACTCCTGTCCAACCACAGCCCGCATGCGATCTACCGTCTGCCGCGGCAGGCGACCGAGCGAGTTTCCATCCAGATAGATCAGACCCGGCTCAGTGATCACAAAAGCATCGCGGAATGGGGTCAATTCGTCTGCTGCATCCAAACGCCGGGCGCATTCCGGGCCCAGCTCAAAGCCGATCTCGACCATACCTTCCCTGTACCTCCTCTGAATGGAGCAAAAAGCGATTCAACGCAGTGCAAGCCAGGCCCCGGCATAGACCAGGGCAGCGGCAACCAATACCCAGGAGAACCCAACCGACAGCGCGATCATGGCCGCCAGCACCGAGGCCAGGACCGACATGCAGCCATTGACAGCCCAGGCCCAGGGGATCAGGCCCGGCGCGCGCTCCCTCAGCCAGGCCAATCCACCCGGAAAGGGAATGCCCATCAGAAAACCCAATGGGGCGAGGCTGAGGCCGGTCACCAACAAACGCACCGGCAGCGGTGCGCCCAGCAGGGATTGGAAGAGGAAAGGCAGCCCCAGCGGGTAAACAAGGATGGCCACCACCAACAAGGGCAAGGTCCTCCGAACAGAGAGGTGCGGTGCAGCCAGGCTGCCCAACCCTGAAAAGAGCAACACCGCCGCGAGCACTGCTGTAAAAGCGTAGATCGGTTGGTCCAGGAACAGAATGAAGCGCTGCATGAGGGGGATCTCGACAAAGAGAAAGCCCAAGCCGAGCAATCCAAAATAGATCAGCGTGCGCCCCCTCACCGCCGCCTGAGCCGCTTCGTGCCCGCCTTTCTCCTGAAAGGCCAGCGGCAACAGGATCAGCACGCCCGACGTGACCACCGCCACCGCCAGCAGGGCAACCAACACAAAGTAACCGCTCCCGCCCCAGGGTTGCCATGTCCTGCCCAACTGTTGCAGGACAGCCCCGGTCTGGCCCCACTTGAAAAAGTGAAAAAAGAAGGGCTGATCGTCATGGGTTGGCCGCACGTCATAGATTTGCGCATCGTAGACCTGCTGCGGATCGTCCAGCAGTTGCTGAAAAGCCTGGTAAAAGACCGGCTCCTCCAGCACATTGTAGCGGTTGGCCTCCGATTCTACCAGGCCGGACATACTCACCAGGTCCAGGCTCTGTGCCCGGCTGAACTCGCGAATGATGGCCAGCTCTTCTTCGGTGAAGGCACCGTTCTTGACCAGGATCAGGCCTATCTGCCAGCCGCGGACCACGGCCAGTTGTGCGGCCGGATCATCCACGCCCGCACGGCGCAGCGCCTCGACGACCGTAGCCCCGGCGCGCAACATTTCGCTGGGGGGAAATTGCAGCCAGCGTTCGACGACCATCAGCCCACCGGGCCGCAGTCGCTGCCAATAGTCCTCGAATGCCTCCACCGTCAGGTCATAGCGCTCGCCCAGGCTGTAGGCACCGGAGGTGACGGGCCGGTAGCCGTCGCTGAGAGCCAGATGGACCAGGTCAAAGGTTTCCTCGCTGCGCCGGGCGTAGCTTCTCCCCTCCTCTTCTACCACTTGCACCCGCGCATCCTGGTACACCTGACCAGCAGCCTCCACCAATAGCGGGTTCGCCTCCACCGCCACCACGGAAGCTGCCCCCTGGTCGAGTGCGGTCCTCACGTCCAGCCCGCCCTGCGGCTCCAGGACCAATGCCCGTCCCCCAGCCCGTAGTTGGTAGGGTAGCGCCACCGGCAAATAGTCCGTAAAGCCCTCACCCTCGCCACTCTTCACCACCGGCGAAAGATCGTCCCCATCCACAAACAGCCCATCTTGTGCCGGCAGTGTTCCCGGATAGCTGAGGCTCAAGCCCGGCGCCGAGCGGATGGCCGAGCTGGACACCTGGTCTACCCGGGAGAAGGCGTTCCACTGCTGCCAGGTCACCTCACTATCGGGGAAGAGAAGTACCTGGCTCAACCCCTTGTAGGGAGAAAGCCGGAGCTGAAAGGGGGCAGGCAGAAGGTAGGCAGACAAGAACAACAAGCCGCAGGCAGCAAGCAACAGGAGCTTGGGCCCGGCGCCGGACGCCGGATAGTAAAAAACCAGGGCAGCAAGGAGGCCGAGTGCGGCGATCACCAGCACGGCGCCCTCTCCTACCTGGGGCAGGACAAGCACCGGCACCAAGCCACCCAAAGCCGCGCCGACGAGGTTGGCTGCGTAAAGTGTCGCAGCCCGCTCGGCGTGGGCCGTCAAAAGCAGGCCGGTTACCAGCCCCGCGCAGAAAAAGGGCACAGTGAGGGCCAGGTAGTAGAGCACCAGGTAGAGCACCTGGGCCCGTTCCCAGGCAATGCGGTAGGAGTCAAAGGGCAGATGATTCAGGCTGAGGTAGGCGCCAACGACGCTCAGGGCAAAGAGGACAGCCAGCGTCATGGTACGGCGGGCAGTGGGTGGCCTAGCCCAGCGAGGCACCAAGCTCAGGGCCGTACCGCTCGCCCCATAGCCCAATAGGGCAACACTGATGGCCAGAAAGGCGAAATGATACCATTGGGTAACAGAGAATAGCCGGGTGAGGGTGATCTCAAAGGCCATCGCCGCGCCCGAGAGAAGGGCTAGCCCCAGATATATCCACCCCATCGGCTGTTAACCACTGCCGACGATCAGGTCATATATCGCCTGCAGCTCCTCTTCGGAGTAAAAGTGGATCACCAACCGGCCACGCCCTTTGCGGTTGCGATAGAGATTGACCTTGGTGCCCAGCGTATCGCGAAACTCTTCCTCCAACGCCTGGGCCTCGGGCGAGAACGGTTCTTCTGCCTTCCGGGGTGGGGGTTCAGCCAGAAGGCGACGAACCAATTCTTCGGTCTGGCGTACGCTGAGGTCTTTGCCGGCCACCGTCTTGAGCGCAGCGACCTGGGCTTCGGGCGTGGGCAGCGCCAGCAAGGCGCGGGCATGTCCCTCGCGGATGGTACCATCGGCCAGAGCCTGCTTGACCTTAGCCGGCAGCCGCAGGAGGCGCATCGTATTGGTCACCGCCACACGGCTCTTGCTCACCCTCTCCGCTACCTGTTCTTGCGTCAGCCCAAACTCTTCTACGAGCTGGCGAAAGGCCGCTGCTTCTTCGAGGGGATTCAGGTCAGCGCGTTGGATATTTTCCACCAGCGCCAATTCGAGCACCTGCTGGGGAGTGGCCTCCTTGACAATAACCGGCACGGTGACCAACCCGGCCATCTGTGCCGCCTGCAAACGCCGCTCGCCAGCAATGAGCTGGTAACGCTCTGGCCCTTGCTGGGTCACGATCAGAGGTTGGATCAACCCATGCTCACGGATCGAGGCCGCCAGCTCTGCCAGGGAATCAGCATCGAGAACAGTACGGGGCTGCATCGGATTGGGCATTATCGCCGACACTGGGATCTGGGTCACGCTCCCTTTTGGCGCTTCAGTCACAGGGATCAGCGCTTCCAACCCTTTACCGAGTCCACTCCTACGCCCCATCAGTACGCCTCCCTCTTTCTATGGTAACTGCCGATTCTTATCCATCAGTTCCTGGGCCAGCGTGCGGTAGGCGATGGCGCCAAGCGAATCCGGGGCATAGCTCAGGATCGATTCACCGTAACTGGGCGCCTCCCCCAGCCGGACGGTGCGGGGAATGATGCTCTTGAACACATAGGCCGGAAAGTACTGCCGGACCTCACTCACCACCTGCTTCGACAGGTTCGTCCGGGCGTCGTACATGGTCAACACCACACCAGCTATGGTCAGCGTTGGATTGAGGTTATCCCGCACCATATAGATCGTCTTGAGCAGATGCCCGAGCCCTTCCAGGGCCAGATACTCACACTGCACCGGTATGAGCACACCATCCCGCGCTGCCGTCAAGGCATTGACCGTGAGGAGTCCCAAGCTGGGTGGACAGTCCATGAACACATAGTCGTAGCGGTCCAAGACCGGATCCAGGGCGCGTCCCAGGCAGAACTCGCGCCCTAACCTACTCACCAGCTCGATCTCCGCCCCCGCCAAACCTGGTGTCGATGGGATCAGGTCCAGGTGCACCTGTTTGGTGATGAGGATCGCCTGCTCGGACGGCAGCCCGTCAAGCAAGACGTCGTAGATCGAGGAGGACAGGCTCTTCCGATCCACCCCCAAGCTGGAAGTGGCATTGGACTGGGGATCCACATCGACCAGCAGGACACGCTGCCCGGCACTGGCCAGATAGGCGCCCAGGCTCACCGCGGTCGTCGTCTTGCCAACCCCACCTTTCTGGTTGGCTATGGCATACACTCTGCCCATCAGATCCAATATCCCCCCGCAGAACCGCTACCGCCCCTGGCCGGGAAACCATTCTCAAGACCCGAGCAAAGCCTCCCACGTGGGCGACGACTTGTCCTGCGGTTTTCTTTGGTGTTGACCCGGTCTAGAGAGATGGTGCCAACCTGGCCTTATGCCGGATTGGCATCATCCCAAAAAGAACGGTCAGACGTGGCTATTATAACAAAGGTTGGGGAAAATGGAAAAACGACAGGCCATCCTCTCAGGTGGCGGGCTGCCTCTTCGACCACACCTGGGACAGCAGCGAACGCCAAGGGGCAATATTGCAAAAAAACCGATTTGGCGGTATAATAGGGTATCTAACATCTATGTACTTATCCGAAACAGCTCTAGCCCTGGTTCTCGAGGGCGGAGGACACCCCCGAGGACGGCGCCGTTCGGAAACGGGTTTTTGGGCGCGGTACCGGATAAACTCTGAGTGGATGCCTGATGTGAACAATTTAGACACCCGAAAAATAGGCTCAGAAGACAGACCAGTTGCCCTCCAGCCGGAAGGGACATTGCCGAGCAAGACGGTCCTGCAGAATCGTTATGAGATTTTGGGCGTTCACGGCGTGGGAGGAATGAGCGCCGTGTACCAGGCACGAGATTTGCGATTCACTTCCGTTGAAAAGATCGTGGCTGTCAAAGAGATGAGCAACGTCGCTCCCGACCCCAGGCTGAGGCGACTCGGCATTCAGAACTTTGAGCGTGAAGCCAACATCCTGGCCGCCCTGTCCCATCCGTCGATCCCCA
The DNA here is from genome assembly GCA_050123055.1 of Anaerolineae bacterium. GTDB lineage: Bacteria > Chloroflexota > Anaerolineae > JAAYZQ01 > JAAYZQ01 > JASFHU01. The sequence continues at coordinate 23,486 of JASFHU010000003.1, read as the reverse complement.
AGATCTTTGACTTTTTCACCGAAGGTCAGCGCAGTTACCTGATCCTGGAGTTTGTCGAGGGCGAAACCCTCGAAGATCTCTTGGAGGAGAATGGGCAGCCGATTGCTCAGGAGGAGGTCGCTGATTGGGGCATTCAGATCTGTGACGTCCTGGCGTATCTGCATGGCCGCACGCCGCCTGTCATCTTTCGCGACATCAAACCAGGGAATCTCATGCTGAGGAACGATGGCCGCATCATGGTCATCGACTTTGGCATCGCCAAGGTCTTTGAGCACGGTCAGCGGGGAACGATGATCGGCACCGAGGGGTACTCGCCACCTGAGCAGTACCGGGGAGAGGCCGAACCCCGTGGCGACCTGTATGCCCTGGCAGCGACGCTCCATCACCTGCTGACTGCACGTGATCCACGCTTGGAACCTCCATTCACCTTTCACGAGCGCCCCATCCGCATGTTTAACTCCCACGTCTCACCTGAGCTCGAGTCAGTCGTCATGAGATCCCTGTCATACGACGTACAGGAGCGATTTGCCTCAGCCACCGAGATGGCCCTTGCCCTGAACAACGCCGTACCGCGCAGGCGTGGTAGCGGGGCAAGCCTGGCCGAGACTGGATTCGCACCTCCCCAGGATGTCGTGCCCAAGTGGAAATTCAAGTGTGAGGACGAGGTACGGTCTTCGCCGAGACTGGCCGATAATGTACTGTACGTGGGAAGTTATGACAACAACCTCTACGCCGTTAACGCCGAGGATGGCTCCTTCATCTGGAAGTTTCCCGCCGAAGGGGGGATCGCCTCCACTGCCTGCATCCACGAAGACCTTGTCCTGATCGGCTCCGAAGACGGCAAGCTCTACGCCATCTCCCGTCAGTTGGGCACTGAAGAATGGACCTGCTCGACACGCGGCTGCATCCGCTCGTCCGCCCAAGTTGCGTACGGTCACTGTTTTGTCGGATCAGACGATGGCTGCCTGTACGCCATCAACGTTCAAACCGGCCGCGTGGTTTGGCAATTCCAGTCTGCCGGCCCCGTGCGATCCACGCCTCTCATCGTGGAAGAGATGATCTACATTGGCTCCGACGACGGCTACATTTACGCCCTGGACCTGCGCAGTGGAGGAGCCAAATGGAAATACAATACCAACCGTCGTGTGACCTCATCGCCAACCATTGGTGACAATCTGCTCTTTGTCGGCTCGGCCGACGGTCATCTATATGGCATCAACTCCCGTTCCGGCTGGCCTGTGTGGCGTTTCCGCACCAGAGGCTACGTCCTGTCCACACCGGCCGTGGTGAACAACAAGGTGTACATCGGCTCAACCGATGGCCACGTGTACGCGGTCGAAAGCAACACAGGCCGCGAACGCTGGCGATTTGACGCGGGCAGCGCCGTAACCTCATCACCCGCAGTCGCAGAAAATGTGATCTATGTTGGCTCCAACAGCGGAATCATCTATGCCATACACGCGAGCAGAGGCGAGCGCCTGTGGCAGTATATCACTGGCGGACCTGTTCCTTCCTCGCCAGTGGTCGCCCAGGGCATCGTGTACATTGGGTCCACGGATCACTATGTTTACGCCCTGCCCGCCTGAGAAGGGACAGGACGCTTTTCAATCCCGGTTGAATGATGAATATCAATTCCATTCCCATTCGCGACAATGGTCTGCAGCACGGTTCAGAAGGCGCTCATGACAGGACCGCACTCCAGCCGACACAGATAGGTGGCATCGATCCAGTGACTCGCACTTCTCATGACCTACAGGTCGGTCTGGCCTCAGACCCTGGGCGCGTCCGTGACCACAACGAGGATACCAGCCTGGCCTTGCAGTTTATGTGGGCACAACAGGGACAACCTCCTCTGCCGGTGGGCCTCTTTGTCCTCGCTGATGGCATGGGAGGGCATGCCCAAGGCGAGCAGGCGAGCGCTTTGGCCGTGCGATTGGCGGCCAGGCACATCATCAACCAGGTCTACCTGCCTCTGCTGAGCGAGGATGAAGGCCCGGCCATGCGCATTCCTATCAACGAAGTCCTGGAAGCCAGCCTGCTCATGGCTCACCAGGCCGTGCTGCGCCACCTGCCGCAAGCAGGCACGACGATGACCATGGCTCTGACACTGGGCGACGGCGTCTACATCGCACATGTAGGGGACAGCCGTGCCTACCTGGGCGGGGGAGGCCGCCTGAAGCTCCTGACCCGGGATCACTCGATGGCCGCGCGCTTGCTGGAGATGGGCCGCGCGTCCTACGACGAGGCTGCCACGCAGCGCAACATACTGTACAAAGCCCTGGGACAGGGAGCTCAGATTGAACCGGATATCCTGTACCACGACTTGGGCCCAGGGCAGTACCTATTACTCTGCTGCGACGGCCTATGGGACAAAGTATCCGACGAGGAGATGTCTGCCATCGTCGAGGCATCACCTACGCCTGGCACTGCCTGTCAGAGCCTGGTGGACCAAGCCAACGAAAACGGCGGCGAGGATAATATCACCGTCATCCTTGCCGCGAGGGGCTGGCCGGTAGCGGGCCACAGATAGCAAAGGAAGGAACAACCCGGCCGCCGTTAGCACGGGTGAAACGATGGAATTCGATCGCGATCTATATGCCATCCTGGGCGTTCCCAGCGACGCTGACGAGCGCACCATCAAACAGGCGTACCGCCAATTGGCTCGCCGCTACCATCCGGATAGCAGCGAAGATGAGGGTGATGCCGAGCGGTTCCACGACATCCAGCAAGCCTACGATCTCGTGATGGACCCGCTTCAACGGGAGGCTCACGATCTTTGGCGCAAGCAACGGGGCATGATCGGGACCGCACCTCTGCTCCTGCGGGTCACTACGAGCCAGGCGGAGCTGCCGTCGCTGGGCGAATCTCAGATCCTGTACACCATGGTGGAGCTTGCCGCGTCGGACCAGATTGAGAGCCAGAGGCTGCCCCTTAACCTGTGCCTGGTCCTGGATCGTAGTACTTCCATGAAGGGGGGCAGGCTTCAGCAAGTCAAAGAGGCTGCTCGCTACATCGTCGAGCAGATGGAGGGGGCAGACGTCCTATCACTGATCACGTTCAGTGATCGAGCCCACTTGGTGCTGCCCGGTCAGCGTGGAATCAACAAGGTAGCCGCCCGGATGGCCATCAATGGTATCCAGAGCGGCGGTGGGACAGAGATCTTTCAAGGTCTGAAGCTGGGTTTGGAACAGGTGCAAGAATGGCAGGACGAGGAAAACATCAGCCACTTGATCCTTTTGACCGATGGCCAGACCTATGGCGACGAAGAACAGTGCCTGGAAATGGCCAAACTCGCCGGCGAGAAAAAGATCTCGCTCACACTGATGGGCGTAGGCGCCGATTGGAACGACAAATTGCTGGACGAGATGGCCAGGCTCAGCGACCGGCCAGAAGCCTCGGTCTATGTTGACTCGACGAGCAAGATCGCTCAGGCGTTCCACGATCGTATCCACGGCCTGGGCAACATCTTTGCCCACAACCTCGTCATGTCGATCTACTTGACCCAGCAATCTGCGCTCAAAGAAGTATTCCGGGTTTCACCTCAGATCAACAGGTTATACGCTACCGATGGTCAAGTGCTCTTGGGTTCCCTGGAAAAGGAGAATCCGCAGGCTGTCATGCTGGAACTGGTGGTCCCTAGCCTCAGTCCGGGGGAGCACCGCCTGTTCCACATAGATGTGGAGGGGATGGTCCCGGCGGTAGGACAGCAGGTTGTGCGGGCGCAGTACACAGTCACACTGCCCTTCAACCTGGAACTGGGCAAGCGCGGCCCAGTTCCACCAGATATCGTATCGGCCATGGGCAAGCTGGCCATTTTCAAGATGCAGGAGCGCGTGATGCAAGACATCGAGCAGGGAGAGCTTGAGCCAGCCGTGGCCCGGCTCAAGACGATGGCCACCCGATTGCTCGATATCGGTGAAGTAGAGTTAGCCCGGGCCGCTCTGTTGGAAGCAGGTCGTTTATCCCAGACCGGTAATCTTTCCTCCGCGGGTAGGAAAAAGATCCGCTATGGCACCCGCGAGCTGACAATTGTACCCAAAGAGGTAAGCTATGATTAAATGTCCATTCTGTGACAGCGTCTACCCAGAGAACACCCTATTCTGTGATGAGTGCGGTTCGTACCTGGCTCCCAGCAGTGGCCAAGCGACCGACCCTCTCGAAAGCGAAGACAGCGCCGAGTCCTCCGACGCCGGAAGCGGCTCGTTCACTACCTTGGTGCTGACCATAGACGAGGGCGGGCGCATTGAGCTGCCGCTGTCCAAAGAGGTGGTCATTGGGCGACTGGATGCCAGCCATGCTGTCTTTCCAGACGTCGACCTGAGCAATGAACAGGGCGCAGAGAAAGGGGTATCACGCCGGCACGCGCGCATCTCACGACGTGACGACCAGGTGTTCATCGAGGATCTCAACAGTCTCAACGGTACCTTTCTGAACTCCACGCGTCTCGTCGCCGACCTGACCTACCCACTCAAAAGCAACGACCAGGTCCAACTGGGCAAACTAGTTCTGACTGTCGACCTGAAGTGAAGCCACTCTGTCAAGGAGAGTGGGACCAAGCCGCAGCGTACCTCATCAACCGGCGGGGGAACGGCTGAGCAGCTCGGAGGCTGCTTCTGGTTAGCGGTGTGTTGTTTCCGGCTGCCAGCTCTGGCAAAGGAGTGTGAGGCAGATGGCCATCGAAGTGATTATCCATCTCCAAAACGAGGATCCGGTCCTGGCCGATATTGAACTGCTGCCTGACCCGACTCACCAGTTCGTCGAGGTCACCAACCCACGCCGCAGGGACGGCCGGTCCTTGCACTATGTCACCGAAGGCGCAACCTCTTTTCTCTTCCCCTGGACCCGGATCACGTTTATCGAGGTCATGGGGGAGGAGGAGACCACAGAGGTGATCGAGTTCTTTCGCGATTGATCGCAGCCCCAGGGGAATAACCAATCAAGAAGGCCGCTGTGCGGACGCTCGCCAGTCCTGCGCAGCGGCGTTTTCTCATCGAACCTCGGTGAGGATGACCCTGTTTGCGCCAGCCAGGCGCAACATCAAATCTACACGCCCTCGCGTCTCTTCTGTCACGATGGCGATCATGTTGCCCCCCCACCCGGCGCCCGACATCTTGGCTCCCAAGGCCCCGCCATCGCGAGCCGCCACGACCAGGCGGTCCAGTTCGGGACAACTGACACCTAACTTTTGCAGCAAGATATGGTTCTCATCCATCAACTGACCCAATATCTCGCTGTTTCCCTGCTCGATGGCGGAACGGGCAGTTACTGCGATCTCACCAATCCGCTGAAAGAGGGGTTCGTACTGTTGGGCCTCTGACTGGTAGCGCTGCCGCAGGTCGCCTACCACTGCCCGTGTTGAACTCTCGACCCCCGTATCGGCGATAGCCAGCAAGAGTGGAGTTCCAACCCAGAATATCTCCCAACCTTCATCCTTGACAAACCAAATCGGTTTCTCAAATGCGATCACCGTATTGTCGATGCCTGAGGGCGTGCCATGGTAAAGGATCTCGGTCTGGTAGACAAGATCCGAAATCGCCCGTGAAGGAAACCAGCGATGCAGATGCTGGGCAAGGGCGCGAACAATGGCCGTCGACACCGCCGCCCCACTACCCATCCCGCGTGCAATGGGTACCGTCGAAGTGACCGTAATCGTCAGATCCGGATCGCGCCCCGCCCCACACGATTCCAGCGTCAGGCGGACGATGGCGGCCAGGGGCTCATCCTCCGGTGCCTCACGCAGCAAAATCCGCCGTCCCAGATCGGGTGCAACAAGCACCACCCCCTGTCCAGATTCACCCGGCTCGACCCGAGCTCGTGCTTGCACGTTGGCGACAGGCACAGCGATGGCAGGATAACCATATACCACGGCATGCTCCCCAAAGAGGATCACTTTGCCGGGAGCGTCGGCCAGCGTCATCGATCAACCCCTGCTCCAGCCTCGTGTTGCTGGCTGAAGTCCGATTGGAGGGCATTCATGTTACCGCTTAGGGTGTCGGCGTGGGTCCGGGGGTAGAGGCGGGATCTTGCTCTATCCCAAAGTACGCCTCCAGCACCTTGCGAAAGAGAGGCGCGGCGTACACAGAACCCTCACCCGAGTGCTCGACGATGACGGCAATCGCGATCTCGGGATCTTCAGCCGGGGCATAGCCCGCGAACCAGGCATGGGGATTCTGCCGACCGCTTTCGGCTGTGCCGGTCTTGCCCGCTACCGATACCTCAAGCCCTTGAAAAGGCTTATAAGCCGTGCCATAGGAAGCTGAGGTCACCTCGTGCAGGCTGTCCTGGATCACCTGCAGATTGTCAGCAGCGACTGGAAGATGCGTCACCTCCACCGGAGCAAAAGTCCATTCAGGACTCTTGGGATCGTCGGCGATCATCTCCACGACTTGCGGTCGGTACAGTGTCCCCCCATTCCCCACCGCGGCCACCATGGCGGCAACCTGCAACGGGGAAACCAATAGCTCTCCCTGGCCGATAGCCAAGTTCACGGTATCACCCGGTGCCCAGCCCTCACCTTTGGCCTGGATCTTCCAAGCTGGATCGGGCACCAGCCCAGGTTCCTCCTCGACCTCGATGCCAGTCGGCGCCCCAAAGCCACTACGTCGCGCATAGTCAGGCAGAACCTCTTGATCCAAGCCATTGAGCATGAGTCCCACCTGATAGAACGTGATGTCACAGGAAACGGTCAACGCCTTGTTCAGGGGGATGTTGCCGTGCCCACTTCTCAGCCAGCAGGTCTTGGGCCATTGCGGCCCCAGGCCGCTCCAGGTACCCCGGCACAGAAAGGAGCTGGTCGCACCCAGTCCCCCCTCCTCCATGCCAGCAGACATGGTGACGATCTTGAAGACGCTGCCGGGGGGATAGGTTCCCTGGGTCGCCCGGTTCACGAGGGGACGGCGGGCATCGGCCTGGAGGTTCTGCCATTGCCATTCGCTAATGCCGGTAGCAAAGGGGTTGGGATCAAAGTTGGGATAGGTCGCCAGGGCCAATACCCGGCCTGTCTTGGCTTCCAGTACCGCGATGGCTCCCAACTGCTGGCCCAGGATATCTTGTACTTTTTTCTGAAACTCACGGTCAAAAGTGGTGTACAGGCTGCTGCTTTCCCGCGATGGCCTTTCGGCCAATACAGCCACCAACTGCCCCTTGTTGGTAAAGAGCTCCAGCCGCCCACCTCGCTGACCAGCCAGATAGGGCTCCCCCCACCGCTCCAGTCCCATCTGGCCCACCATCTCGTCGCCACTGTATCCCTGGGCGCGCCACACATCGACCTCTTCGCTGGGGATAGGGCCGACCACGCCGACGATATGGGGCGCGATAATCTCCTCGCGGTAGGAACGGGTCCATGATTCTCGCATTTCGACGCCCGGCGTAGCACTCAGCGCCTCGAACTGCATCTGGGCGAATTCGGGGCTCACCTGTCCCAGCGGCACGTACCAGTCGGGTTGGGCGCCAGCGAACCGTTCTCGAAGGTCATCGGGCGACTCCCCCAGGACACTGCTGAGTTGGGCCAGTACCCCCGTTTCATCCTCGATCTCACCTGGGATGACGCCCACTTCGACAAGATCACCCTGTACCGCCAAGCCAAGACCGTTGCGATCGTAGATGTTTCCCCGTGACGGCGCCCAGGTCGTCAACTGTATATAGGTCTCGTCGCTCAACTGGGGCAGGATCAAGGCCGGGGACCAGTCCACCCCCCAGCGGCCTTCCTCATACGCGAGCGGCATCTGGTTCTGTACCCCAAAGTCGCCAACCAGGGCGGTCCGGAATGTGACCGCAAAGGTGACCTCGGCGTAGGTATCAGGCTCAAAGGCCGCCAGGACCTGGGTTTCGACATCTAGCAGCGTAGCCTCCTCGGCAAACTGGAGATAGGTCTCGGTGAACAGATCTTCAGGTACCTGCTCCTGGGCTGTCGGAGAGAGCAGACTGTACATAGCTGCATAATCGCCCCTTTCCCATGCCTGGAGGTAGGCAAAAGCAGCCTCGTCAGATGGAGGCAGGTCCAGAGTCGGAACCGGTTTCGCAGTCGGCGTAGGGCTCAGCAACGGAAAGCTGCAGCCCCCCCCCACGGCGACAATCAAGACCAGCACCAGCAAAAAGATCCCTGCTCGAGCAAGGCGTTTCATTGCGCGAGATTACCTCAGCCACCAGCCATCAACAGGGCCTGAGCCACCACCACCAGGACCAAGATGTGAAAGACCTGATCTGCCACGACCAGCAGCCAGGTGAGATCGGACGAAGCGCCGAGCCGGCGCATCCACCACAGAGTGAACGATCTTCTGTCGAGGATGATGTGCGTTCCGCCGATAAAGAAAAGCACAGTCCCCACCACCCACAAGGGTACTGAGTGATTCATCGCATAGGCACCCACCACAACTACCATCACCGCCAGATAAATGCCGACATGTTTCAGCATCCAGGACCAGCTCTCTGCTTTGTACCTGGCCATACTATCCGTCTGCAATAGAAAATCGCCGACCAGGTGGCCTACCAGTAGCCAGTCAAATAGACTCATCCCTGCTCCAACAAGTCATCATGTGCCAAACCACAGCCATCCTGATGTCAGACTGAAACTGAGGTGCCGGGTACTTGGCCCACTGGACCCGCCAGGGACGGACAGGGCTTGGGAGTTGTCCGATAACAACCCCCAAGCCGTGCACCTGATTTGGCTTTGATCTATCGCATTATACTCGAAAACTCACCAGGCCGCAAGCAGTAACCACCGGCCGAAGTAGGTGAAACAAGAGGCACCGTTCCCCGCTGCGCGACCCCATCACTTCTAACCCTGCCTTTGGCCCGTAGTGAACTCTTACCGAACTCTAACCCAATTCAGACGCTACTCTAACCAGGATATCCTATAATGAGAAGAGCAGCAGCCCAATTTTGGTTTGGGGGGGAGAGAGTTTCATTTCTCCTTCATTTATCTCTTCCCCGGGCGCGTTCATCTCGCCGGAGATCGGACGCGCCCATTTTCTTTTGCGCTTTTCTGCGTTCCCCGGCCTGATCCTGGAGTCTCACCCGTGCCAGCGAGAGGCGGTAGCCTGGTTTGCGTCCGTCTGCCAGCAGCAAAGCTGTCCGCTGCTCACCCTGGCTGTGCCAGAATGCACGATCGAAGAATCATTGACATACGAGGACAACCTTGGTATAATTGTGGTGGTAAGCAACAAGGGAAGCCTCGTGCGGCCGTTCCACACGGGGCGACACCCCCGGCACGTGGCGGGCAGTACAGCGCAAGAGAGTTGGCGGGAGATTGTTGAACACCAGGTCTGGGTCTCCGCAGCAGGGGCGTGCGGGAGCTCGTGAGAGTCCATTCTTGAGGTAGAACATGGATGATGAGAGACGTTCAGTCACAACCATCTTCTGGCTGCTACTGCTTTTCGCAGTCTCCTTTCTGATGATCTCTGTGGGAGCCGCCTGGGCATACCTGGAGTGGGCTGAGGTCCTACAATCGGGACTGCTTTGGCCCGGACTGCTTGTGTTCGGCATCGGATTGATGGGTGCCATCGCCAGTCTGGCTGGCATCATCGCCTGGCTGCTACGACAGCCACTGGATCAAGAGCTTCTCTAGAACAGCTCCAAGTTGGTGGACACCGCTCGTTCTGGTAAAGATACACAAGAGCCAGCCTATGCTCGTCAAAGGCTGGCTCTTGGCCGTCCCACACCCGAAGCGTGACTAACGTTCTATGTCGGCGGGTTCGCCTGGAGTCCGGGGTTCCAGAGTTGCCGGTGCAGCGAGACCCTGGGCAGCCAGTTGCTCTGTGGCAGCCGTAGCCTGGAACGATACATCGTCAACAAACAGGCTGCTGAAGGTATCTGGCCAGGTGCGCACATAAACCCGCAAGTCTATTAGCTGCCCGACATGGGCACTGAGATCGACCGAGTCCTCCCGCCAGCCGCCAGTGTTCTCGGTGAGGCACAAGTCATAGAGCTTAACAGTTAGATCATTGACCAGGATAAGCGCATAATCCTGCCCGCAGGGCTCTGTGACTGAGGAAACCCAGTACCAGTAGTGCAGATAAGGATTGTTCGCCAGGACTTCAACCCGTTGCTCGACATGCGAGATTTCGTCGTATCCCCCACCCAGCCAAGCCGCCCAATCACCGCCGTGAGGTACTACGCCGCTGGGAAACCCCCCATCGATAATCAGATCGAATCCTTTGCGCGAAAACTCGGTCCAGACAGTTCGCCCGTCTTCAAAATCGCCGTTGTCGATCTTGCCCATCGACGCCAGCACATCGTAGTCCTTTGCTACCAAAGGCAGATAAATAACTACCGGTACCATCACGGATCGCTGATGGCTCCACGGGCTTTTTCCACTCGCCCCCACGGCCCGCACACGATAGTGCCACGTGCCCCCAGGCTGGCCTGTGACTGGAAACAGCGGTACCGTGACCGTGTATGCCTCCCGTAGAGTGTGAAAGTAGACGTCGCCGCTCTCCTCCAACCGATAACTGGTGGCGCCGGGGACCTCTACCCAGCTAACCAGGAACTCGTCATCCCCATCTTCATTGTCGATCAGGTTCAAAAAGGGTGCTGGTAGAGCAGCGGGATCGACCGACGTGGATTCGGTATTGCTTTCGGAGCTACTACCCACCGCATTGTCGGCCATCACGCGATAGTACCAGGTCCCGCCTGGCTGGCCGGTCACGCCGTACTCCAGCGCCGCTCCCTGATAGCGGACGGCCGGGCTGCTGAAGGACGGGTCCTCATCCTCCTCCAGCGTGTAGCCGATCGCCCCAGCACTCGTCGACCAGGCAAGCTGATATTGATCCTCATTACCTGGATTGTGGATGGCAAAGAGCGTGGGAGGTTCAGGCCCTACCCCCACCGACTCCACGTTGCTCCACGGGCTATCGCCATTGTCATTTCGGGCCAGAACGCGATAGTACCAGGTACCCCCGGGCCGGGCGACCACGTGAAATTCGGAGGCCGTGCCCGAGTAAACCACCGCCGGATTGGCGAAAAAGTCAGTAGTGCTCCGCTGCAGCACGTACGTGCTGGCATTCGGCACGTCATTCCAGTCCACCAAGTAGGTACCGCCGCCCTCAGGGTTTCTGATGGGAGCCAGGACAGGCGCAGAGGGTATGCTGTGGACCCGCAGCGCCGCCAGCGGATCGACCCGTCCATGACCATAGAATGGGTCCCAGCCAGGTGCTCCCAAGTCCACGGCCGTGATCTCGATCGTCTCCTGTACCTCATAGACCGTCAGCGAGGGCTTTAGCGACCAGATAAGCGACGCAAGCCCGGACACGTAGGGCGCGGCCTGCGACGTGCCATGAACATAGTCATAGTAGGTCCAAAAATGATCTTCGGTGGTCATATAGACGGGATACGTGGGCATGGTACTATAGATGCCATTAGGATCCTGGTAGGCTATCATGATCCCACCGGGCGCAGCCAGGTCGTTGTGGTCGCCATAGTTGGAATACGAAGCCCGAACATCATACCGCGCGGTGGAGGACACGGCTACGACACTGTCGTAGGCAGCAGGATAGGCTGGCAGGCTGTTGTTGTCATTGCCCATAGAGGCTATTACCATGCTTCCAGCATCGCGAGCAGCATTCACCGCATCCAGAACGGAAAGGGAAAAATCTGGTCCACCCGAGCTGATATTCAGTACTTTGGCGCCATGGGTATAGGCCCAGCCGATACCCTCTGCCAGGGTTGCCATAAAGCCACCACCCTCAACATCCAGCACCCGGATAGGCATGATACGCGCCTGCCAATCCATCCCGGCCACACCTATCCCATTGTCGGTCACAGCCGCCGCGATCCCGGCCACGTGGGTGCCATGACCGTTCAGGTCGTGGGGATCGGCGTCATTGTCCACGAAATCGTAGCCGGGCACAAGCTTGGCTGCCAGATCGGGATGCCCTTCGTCCACGCCGCTGTCAAGGATGGCGATGATCGTATCTGCGCTGCCGGTGGTGATGTTCCATCCAGCCGGCGACCGCATGACTTCGGTGTGAGCCCACTGCTTGGCGAGGGAGGGGTCATTGGGCACCGTGTCATGGGCGTATATCCGGTAGTTGAGTTCGGCATATTGCACGGCGGGCTCAGCATTCAGCTTTTTGACAGCCGACGATTCACTGCCCTCGGGCACCTGCCAGGTCTGGACATCGGTGCCATAGAGAGTTCGCTCATAGGTGGCCCCATGTTGCTCCATGACACTGGCCGTCGAGGCAACAGACATCCCAGCCTTGAATTTGACCAGGATCTGACCAGCCCTGAACTCGCCCGGCTGAGCGGCGGCAGTGCGCGGTCCATTCACCCCCTGGGCAACAACCGGCCAGATCGCTCCAGCCATCAAGCCGAGCAGGAGCCATATAGCAATCACTGCTCGCACCCTGTGATTGTTCACTCTTAGTCCTTTCAGTTCTATCAAATTCTTGGTTTTAGCCAGCCGGTCGAGCGGGCAGACGACTATGGAGTGTCAGTCGTCGCTGGTGGGACAGGCTCATCGGTTGGGGGAGGATCTGTCGGCGGCGGCTCGGTGGGTGGCGGCTCGGTGGGTGGTGGCTCGGTGGGTGGTGGCTCGGTGGGCGGCGGCTCGGTAGGTGGCGGCTCGGTGGGTGGCGGCTCGGTAGGTGGCGGCTCGGTGGGTGGCGGCTCAGTAGGTGGCGGCTCGGTGGGTGGCGGCTCGGTAGGTGGCGGCTCGGTGGGCGGCGTGCCGGTGACTGGGGTGGTAGGATCAGGGGTGGTTGTCTCTGGCGTAGGGCTGTTCTCAGGCGTGACGGTGACGGAAGTCGGACTTGGCGTCACAACGCCGGTCGCGGAGCCGGTAGTTGTGGGTACAGGCGTCCGCGTGGGTATTGGCCTGGGTGGAGGTATCTTTTTGGGCAGATAGAGCACTTGCCCGGGGTAGATCGTGGTGGTCGATAGACAACTAGCCTGCATGAGTACCGCAACGCTGGTACCGGTTTGAGTAGCCAGTCCGAAGAGTGTGTCGCCCACCCGTACAGTGTAGGGATACCAGTAAGTCTTCTTAACACAGGGCATGCTCGTGGGAGGGCGAGACGTGGGTGGCGGCGTCCAAGACGGATTCTCGGTCCTTGTGGGCACAGCAGTAGGCGAGGGCGAGGGAATGGGCGAGGGCGTCTCCGTCGGAGGCTCCGGCGTAGATGTGGCTGTGGCGGTAGGAGCAGGCGTGTCGGGAGTTACAGGAGCGGACGGAGTAGCCGTCGGCGCAAGAATGGTACTGGTAGCCGCAGGCTCAACCGCAGCGACCAGCTCCTGCTCTTGCATCCCCAAGGCGACTGCCACAAAAAGGGTCAAAGCGATGAGCCATGCAGCGATCAACCCGCTCCACAGCGATCCCAATCCCCTGCCAGTATCCCCTGATCCGTTGTATGATTCCCTGCCCTGACCTGGTCCCAAAACTACTCCACCTCAGAATACCACTACCGAGCGATGCAAAACAGAAATGACGACCGCTTGACGTATACTTGCTACCCTGGCCTAGGCCGCAATCGCGCCCGCCTGCTGGTCGGGGCGCCCGCCAACGTCATTTACCGGCAAGACAAAGCTGAACGTGGTGCCCACACCTTTTTCACTCTCCACCCACAGCCGGCCACCCTGAGCCTCCACCAGTGTCTTAACCAAGGCCAGCCCTGCCCCAGACTCACCAAGCCCCGGGGGTGTATAGCGCGGGCGCGCCCGGTCAAAGACCCGGTCCAGTGCCTCATCCGACAGCCCACCACCAGAATCCCGCACGGAGACGATCACAAAACCATCACCATTCACGGCCAGGTGCTGCGCCTGAGGGAACGATGTGGCCTGAGTCGCTTGCACCTGGATCTGTCCTCCTGCTGAGGAAGCCAGGCAGGCGTTCGATAGCAGATTCGCCAGGGCACGGCGTAAATAGTCAGGGTCGGCCTTGACGACGGGCAGGTTATCGGGCAAGTCCAGCTCCAGGGTGACCCCCAGATCCTCCAACTGGACGTGAGATCCAGCGACCGTGGATTCAATCAGCTCGCTAACGTCTATCGGCTGCCGCTGAAGCCTGCTCCACTCCTCATCGAGGCTGGCTTGGCGGGTGAGCTCACTCGTGACCTGCGCCACGCGCTCGGCGACGGCCTTGATTCGCGTCAGGAACTTGCGCTGTGCATTGCCCACGCTACCCACAGCATCACTGAGCAACAGATCGGTATAGTTGACAATCGTGGTAATGGAGGTCCTCGATTCCTCCGCGAGAGAGACGATAGAATCCAGGCGCTCCTGTTGCCCTCCAATCTCTGCAGAAATATCCTGCACAAGGATGACGAGCCCGGCCAGCTCACCCGGTTGCGCATCAGGATCGGGCAAGGGGGCCAAGTCACACATCAAGGTACTCGACCCCGCCTGCATGGTCAAACGGACCGCCTCGCCCCCCTCGGCCGATGTCACAGCTCGCCGCCAATGTTCATGGTCGATGAGTTCTGCCAGCCTTCGGCCTTGTAGCTCCTCGATACCGATATCGAGAAGGGCTTGGGCCGCCAGATTCGCTTGCTGGATCCTGCCTTGGGCATCGGCGAGGACAAGGCCAGCAGTCATTCCCTGAAACAGGTCCTCGCTGGCATCGGGGCTCTTGGCACTCGTCGACCATTCCTCCTGCAAACGGTCCAACTCCTCTTCGTGCCGACGAGACTGAGCTTCGGCATTCGCATTCGCCTGGGCTAGATCGGTTTCCATCGCAGCAAGTCGGCCCAAGAGGGTATCTGCCTCGGCCCTGCTGCTTGCCAGTTGGATCCTCAGGCTGTCGCGTGCATCACGAACCGCCCCCTCCCGGGCTCCCAGTGCCTGATAATCCGTACGGGTTGCTGCAAGGCGTGCCGCCAACTCCTGGATCCTATCCTTGGCCTGCTGCATCAACTCGCGCTCTTTGGCTTGGGCCTCTTTCAGCTCATCAATCTGATCCTGGGCAGCCCTGTAGACCCGGGCATTCTGAACGGCAGCTACCACCCCCTCAGCCAGAGACTCGCTCAGCTTGCGGTCGCTGGCTGAAAAGGGTCGCCGCGAACGAGCGTTGCCGGCGATGATCGCGCCCAGGGTCCCTCTCTCCGTCAGCAGAGGCTGGACCAAGAGCGGGCCAGTTTCTCCAGATGAGCCCAGAAGGGCAAAGAGCACCTTGAGCTGAATATTGTCCGACCCTTCAACGATAACCGGTTTCCGGCGGCGAATGGCTTGCTGGACCGTCAACTGATATTCGAGGGGAAAGGTCACCGCTTCACCACGTCCTTGCCGCGTGGGGTTATAGATGGCCACCAGGCGCATCGTACTCGAGTCACCCTCCTCCGGGAAGACGATAGCACACTGGTCGGCATCCAGGACGCGCGCAATCCCCTGCACTGCATTGTCGAGCACCGTAGGCAGGTCCAAAGTGCTCGAGGTTCGCCGGCTGACCTCAGATAGGTTCAGGAGGCTTTGGATCTGATCCAACGACGCCTGGCTGACAGCCCGAAACTCACGGCTGCGGTCTCGCAGACCGGTGACGATTTCTTGATAGACAGCAATGGCGATCAGAGGGTAGGCTACCAGGTTCATCATTCGCTGCCAGGTAGGCATATGCCCTGCATCTGCCGGGGAGAGCCACTGCAGCAACAGGCCGGCAAACATAAAGCAGGTCGCCAGGAGAAACATTCCCCATCCCTCCCCCTGGCTCCGAATTGCTGCAAACCCCGCCAGGAGAACGAGGCCCAACTGCCAGACCGACCAGACCGTCACCTGCCAGTAGTCATTGTACCAGAGAGTCGAATCACCCGTCGATGCCTGACCCCAGAGGATTACGAAAATCACACAAACAGCCACGACCAGGATCAGATTCCCCCCAAACACCCAATCCCAAGTACGTACATCCCGCCTGGGTCGCGGCATCAACGCCCATGCTAAAAGGCAAATACTGACCGTATCGACAAACCGTTCCAGCGGAGGAAGCAAGACATAGATATCGATCGAACTGATGGCAGAGACCAGAGCAGCAAGGGCATAGATCACGCGCACCAGGAGCATCCCCCCAAACGCAAGAGACAAGCGCTGGGCCAACTCGTCCCGAGTGCGCTTCCACTCCCCCACGGCCATGCTCAAGCCAGCTATCACAGGCCAGAGGACCAGGAGGTAGTAGATCAGCCCCCCCTGGGGAGTACTCATTATGCCGCTGGATTCCCACAGACCTGTCATGATCTTACGCCCGCTGGAAGAATATCATCTTATCAGACTCTGACAACAATGCCTAACGCGGCTAGACCGGGATCAAACGGGTGAACACCCGGACAGAAGAATCCCTACACAAGGAGCTAGAATCTCACCGGTTAGACCCTAACTACATGCTATTATACCAGCTTTTTCGCAGGTTGGCAACACACAAGTTGGAAAACTGCAAAATCCAAGTTTAGCAGCTAGCAAACCATCGGATAGCAAGCCAATTGCCGCCCCCTGTCTCCCTATCTGACCAGGATGATGGCAGCAACAGCCCCAAGTGAAACTCACCTCATGTCGGACACGACAAAAGGGGGACGAGCCTTGTGACTACGTCCCCCAGAATTGACAACTCAACTGCTCACGACCGGCAGAGACAAGCTCGAACCATTGAGGTTTCAAGCAGACCACCTTCCCTGATATATGGCCCGTCGCCCTGCCGCACCCCTGAAAGCGATGGATTTAGCGCTTGGTGTATTGAGGCGCTTTCCTGGCCCGCTTGAGACCCGGTTTCTTGCGTTCCTTCTCGCGTGGATCTCGGGTCAAAAAGCCAGCCCGACGCAGCAACGGCTTTAGCTCTGGATCCGCTACTAACAGCGCCCTAGACAGTCCATGCCGGATCGCATGGGCCTGACCGGTGATCCCTCCACCCTTGACCAGTACTGAGAGATTGAAGCGGCCTTGGCTGCTCGTCAGCTCAAAGGGAGCCAGCACATCCCGCCAAT
The DNA here is from genome assembly GCA_050123055.1 of Anaerolineae bacterium. Classification (GTDB taxonomy): domain Bacteria; phylum Chloroflexota; class Anaerolineae; order JAAYZQ01; family JAAYZQ01; genus JASFHU01. The sequence goes on along the minus strand of JASFHU010000003.1, from coordinate 6,591 downwards.
CCTGGGGTCGGCCAAAATAGTCTCGCAACTGCTTACCATTGATCACGATCTCACCCTCTCCAGGGTAGAGCCGTACACGGGCTACGGATCGCTTTCTCCGGCCTACTGCCTCATAATAGCGTAGTTCTTCGGACATTGATTCTCTCCCTACAATTCCAGGGGCTTGGGTTGTTGCGCCTGGTGCGGATGGGAATCACCCGCGTATACCTTCAGCTTTTTGACCATCCGCCGCCCCAACTTGTTCTTTGGCAACATTCCCCGTACCGCCGCCTCGAGCACCCGTTCTGGATGGCGATCCAGTTGGTCCCGCAGGCTGATGCTCTTCAGGCCACCCGGATACCCCGAATGATGGTGGTAGAACTTTTGATCCAGCTTGCGGCCTGTCACCCGCACTTTTTCGGCATTGACAATGATCACAAAATCGCCACAGTCCAGGTGAGGGGTATAGGTCGGTTTGTGTTTGCCCTTGAGAATGGGTGCGATCCTGGAGGCCAGACGACCCAGGGTCTGCCCCTCTGCGTCAACCAGGTACCACTCTCGCTCAACTTCCTCTTGTTTCTCCGTAAAAGTCCTCACTGTCAAACTCCCTCGCGTACAGCGTAATCAACTCGCATCAGACAAAGCCCGTGAGCTGGTGCCACCTGTTTGACCAGACTCCTGTCTCGGGCTTGGAGCAGTACCGCAAACTCCTGCGCCGAAACCTGGCCCCATCCAACCTGCACCAGCATGCCTACAATGTTGCGCACCATCCGGTAGAGAAAGGCATTGGCCTCGATCTCGAACAAAAAACGGGATCCACAGGTCTTCCACTTGGCCCGGTACACCGTCCGCATGGTATTCTCCCCCTGCGGGGGCCGGCCAAAGGTAGCAAAGTCGTGCGTGCCCACCAAACAACGGCTAGCCCTGGCCATCCGATCCACATCCGGCTTCTGAGTTACGTGCCAGGCGCTACGTCGCTCCAGCGGTGAGCGCCAGGGCCGATGCAGGATCGTGTAGCGATACATTCGCCGCCGGGCGCTGAACCGGGGGTGGAAACCTTCTGGCGCTAGATCCATCTCCAGGACAGCCACATCCGCCGCCAGAACGGCGTTCAGAGCCCTGTGCAGCTCATCCAGGGTATGTCGCCACCTCACCTCAAAGCCGACGATCTGCCCCCGGGCATGAACCCCCCGATCTGTCCGACCCGCACCAAGCACTCGCGTTTTGACCCCGGTAACACCCTCCAGTGCTCGCTCGATCTCACCCTGAACCGTCCGCTCACGGGCCTGGATCTGAAAGCCATAAAAGTCGGTACCATCGTACTCGACTTTGGCCCAGCAGCGGCGCGGTTCAACCGAATTCAAGCTCACGGCGCACTCTACAGCTTCATCGAGCTGTCGCCCGCCCTTTCGCGGGTCGAGGCTTCAGCCAGGGTACCGCCGTGAAGCGCCCCGCTTTCACTCCACCAGTTCCAGCAGGGCCATCTTGGCAGCGTCGCCCTGGCGCATGCCTAGCTTGAACATCCGGGTGTAGCCACCCGGACGATCCTCAAAGCGTGGCGCAATCTCTTCAACGAGCTTGTGGGCCACGTCGTGGTCATGTAAGGCGGCCAGTACCTGGCGCCTGGCGTGCAGGGCCATCTGTTGGGCCATCTGTTCAAGGGCATCGTCTTCACCCTGATCCGCTAGCGCAATCAGTTGGTCTGCCCGCTTGGCATTGTACCAAGCGGATAGCTTTTGTGCGTCCCGCTGCCTGGCCAGTTCGACCACCCGGTCAGCCCGCGCCTTGCGCGCCTTGGTGACTAGCCGCTCGGCCAAGGGGCGGACCGCCCGTGCCTTGGCCTCTGTCGTTTTGATCCGCTCGTGACGGAAAAGCTCCGTCATAAGGTTGCGATATAGCGCTCGCCGGTGGCCACTACTTCGGCCCAAATGGCGGCCTGCTTTGCGATGTCTCATCTGCCGTAAACGCCTCCAAAAATCAGAAACCGCGGGTGCTCAGACCCGTCGCCCAGTGCATCCCTCATTCGCCAGAGCCAGCTCAAAAACTGACCCACACGACTTGGCATCCGGCAAGACCCCGAGAGTGCTCACTCGGCGCTCTGGTCTACCGGCTACTCGGCCGGCAGAGGCCAGTAACCCTTGGCCTCCAGATTCTCCTTCAACTCATCCAGAGACTTTTGTCCAAAGTTTCGGATCGCGAGAAGCTCCTCTTCATCTCGATCGAGCTTTTCCAGGATCTCGCCCACTTTGGTAATACCGGCCCGCTTCAGACAATTGAACGCACGCACCGAAAGATCCAGATCTTCGATGTTCGTCTCGGCAATCCGCTCCGGAATCCGGCTTTCCTCAACCTCTGGCTCAACTTCAACTGTTACATCGCCAAACTCGGCGATCACTGCCATGTGCTTGGCCAGGATCTGAGCCGCCGTGCTCAGCGCTTCCGCCGGTGTGATAGTTCCATCCGTCCAAATATCGATGATCAGGCGGTCAAAGCTGCTCACCTGACCGATTCTGGCCCGCTCGAGCTTGTAGTTTACCTTTCGGATCGGGCTAAAGGTCGCATCCGTCGGGATCTCGGCTACGGGCAACTTGCCCCGCTCCTCGGCTGGAGAGTAGCCTCGCCCTCGGGCAACGGTCATCTCCATCTCCAGGTCAGCATCAGGCGAATCGGTAGTCAGAAGATAAAGCTCAGGATTGACCACCTCTACGATAGGGGGACACACAATGTCCCCCGCAACCACGACGCCCTCACCTTTCACCTCCAGGTGAAGTCGAGTTTGATCCTCCACCTCGTCGACGAACCTGAACCGCACCTGCTTCAGGTTGAGAAGCAACGAAGTCATATCCTCGCGAATATGAGGGATCGTCGAGAACTCGTGGTGGATGCCCCTGACCTGAACGGAGGTAATGGCCGCGCCTTCCAGCGATGAAAGCAGGACCCGGCGCAATGCGTTCCCCACCGTGATCCCATAGCCGCTCTCCATCGGACCGACGACGAACCGGCCATAGTTCCTCGCTTGAGCATCAGCCTCTATTTTGGGTAAGACCAGATTCAACAAGTGGCACCCCCTCGCTCACGAAACCACGAACCGTTAGGACGACCTGCCACCTGAGGGCGGCCGTCACTTCGCATTCTGTCCACTATGGCCCTAGCGGCTATAGTACTCAACGATCAACTGTTCATTGATCGTGACGTCAATGTCCCCCCGCTCCGGCAGAGACAGCACGCGACCCGTCATGGTTGCATCATCCCGGCTCAGCCAGTCAGGCGCAGCCCGATGCTCCAGATCAAGCGCAATGTCTTTGAAGATGGCCTTGCTCCGGCTGTTGGGCCGGACGGCCACGATATCCCCCGCCTTGACCAAATAGGAGGGAATGTTGACCTTGCGGCCATTCACCTCGAAATGGCCGTGGCGCACCAACTGCCGCCCCTGGGGACGGGACTGGGCAAATCCTAGCCGGTACACAACATTGTCCAGCCGGCTCTCCAGCAGGATCAACAGGTTCGTGCCGGTCAGGCCCCGACGCCGCTCCGCTTCGCGGAAATAACGCCGGAACTGGCGCTCCATCACACCATAAACCCGCCGGGTTCTCTGCTTGGCCCGCAACTGCTGCCCATAGTCCGACTTTTTCCTCCGGAACTGGGACTGCCTGCCATGCAACCCAGGCGGATACGGTCGTCGTTCCAAAGCGCACTTGGGCGACAGACAGCGCTCTCCCTTTAGGAAAAGTTTTTCTCCCTCACGACGACACAGCTTGCACACTGCGTCCTTGTATCTTGCCATTATACCTCCACTTGCAGGGCAAGATCCTGGCCTTTGCAAAGGCAGCATCTTGCTCCAACCACAGCTATACCCTTCGCTTCTTGGGCGGGCGGCACCCATTGTGCGGGATGGGAGTCACGTCGGTGATCGACTTGACGATCATTCCCGCAGCTTGCAACGCCCGGATGGCCGCTTCACGGCCCGGTCCTGGACCCCTCACAAAGATGTCCAACTCGCGCATCCCATTGTCCTGAGCTGACCTGGCCGCTTGCTGAGCCGCCAACTGGGCCGCGTACGGCGTGCTTTTGCGCGAGCCCTTGAAACCGGCTGTTCCACCGCTCGCCCAAGTTATCGTATTGCCCTGAGTATCGGTGACCGTAATGATCGTATTGTTGAACGTGGCCTGGATATGAGCCTGTCCCCGGGGAATGTTGCGCTTCTCCCGGCGCGGCCCACGCCTGGCCCCCTGTTGCCTTCTTCCCATGCTGCCTCCTCAAACCACCTACTTTTTGGCCCGGGCCCGGCGCTTGCCTGCCACGGTCTTGCGTGCTCCTCGTTTCTGCCGAGCATTGGTTCGGGTTCGCTGTCCGTGCACCGGCAAGTTTTTCCGGTGGCGAATGCCACGATAACAACCGATCTCCTGCAGGCGCTTGATGTTCATCGCGACTTCGCGCCGCAGGTCACCCTCCACTCGATAGTTGCGGTCGATGACCTCACGCAGCCTGGCCACCTCGGTCTCGGCCAGATCCCGCACCCTTGTGTTGGGATCGACCTCGGCCCGGTTCAGGATCTCGACACTGGTTGTCCGGCCGATGCCAAAGATGTAGGTCAGCGAGATCTCAACCCGCTTGTCACGGGGCAAGTCCACACCAGCAATACGTGCCATCGCTCTCCTCCATTTCAATACACAGTTCACTCGGCACAGTTCTCAACGGACCCTCGGGCTGAGCATGCGCGTTGCGAATCTACTCATCCTTGCCGCTGCTTATGCTTTGGATTGTCACATATGACGCGTACCACGCCGCGTCTCCTAATGATCTTGCACTTCTCACAACGTCGCTTCACAGACGGTTTGACTTTCACCACAAACCTCCCACAAGAGATGTCAACCAACAGGTGCCAGTGCTACCAGGCACTCGACACTTGACACCCACTCACAACCTCGTCATGATCTCTGGACCGTTTTTTGTTACGGCCACCGTATGTTCAAAATGAGCCGAACGCGCGCCATCCGCCGTTACCACAGTCCAACGATCGTCCAACACCCGTGTTTTCCAATCTCCAATGTTCACCATCGGTTCCAAGGCGAACGTCATGCCCGGCCGCAATCGAACTCGCCCCCCAATCCGGGGTTCAAAATAGTTAGGGATCTGCGGATCCTCGTGCATCTTCCGGCCGATCCCGTGGCCCGTGTACTCGCGCACCACAGAGTATCCCTGTCTCTCAACGTACGACTGAATCGCCTTGGAGATGTCGGTTGTCCAATTGCCAGGCTTGGCAGCTTCGATACCGATCCGCAACGATTCGGCCGTCACATCCATCAGACGCTGGCTATCAGTGTCAACCTGTCCCACACCTACGGTGATGGCCGAGTCGCCATGATAGCCCTTGTAGATGACGCCGACATCCACACTTACGATATCCCCCTCGCGCAGCACCCGCTGGCCAGGAATACCATGCACAATCTCTTCGTTCACCGAAGCACAGACCATGCCCGGGAAGCCACGATACCCCTTGAATGAGGGAATCGCCTGATACTTGCCCACGATGATCCGATCGGCAATCGCTTCCAGGTCAGCCGTGGTGACTCCAGGAGCCACGGCAGCCTGGATGCCGCCCAAAACCTCGGCGACGATCCGGCCCGCTTCGCGCATCAAGGCCAGCTCGTGCGCAGACTTGAGGGTAATCATAGTCCCTTGATAATGTTCAACAACTCGGCCTGGATCTCGTCGATCCCTGGCCCGCCATCCACCTCAACCAGCAGCCCCTGTTCACGATAGTAATCGATCAGTGGGGCCGTCTGCTCAAAATAGACTTTGATACGGTGTTTCTGCGTCTCAGGTGTATCGTCGGGTCGCTGGTAGAGCTCCCCACCACACCTGTCGCAAACACCCTCCTCTTCCGGTGGCCCGAAGAGCTGGTGATACATCGCTCCGCATTTTCGGCACGTCCAACGCCCTGCCAGCCGGGCCAGAAGCACATCCTCAGCCACCTTGATGTAGGGCACCACCGCCAACTTGGAGCCCAGGTCGGCTAGCAGCGCCCCAAGTGCCTCAGCCTGGGCGATCGTCCGGGGAAAGCCATCCAGGATGGCGCCAGCGGAGGCATCGGGACGGGACAGGCGCTCGCGCACCATAGCCACAGTCACCTCGTCGGGTACCAACTCGCCGCGCTCCATGTACCCCTTGGCCAACAGACCCAGTTCAGTATCGTTTTTCAGGTTCTCACGGAACAGATCACCCGTGGATACCTGTGGTACTGCCAGTGCATCCGACAGGCGCTCCGCCTGGGTGCCCTTGCCAGCCCCTGGCCCACCAAGTAGTACTAGGAACAACGCTTTCGACGTCATGACTTCCCTTTCGCGCCTCGACCGTTCCTAGCCCAAGATCCCCTTGCGCAGGAACTTGTCATAGTGGCGCATCTGCAACTGGGCTTCCAGTTGGCGCATCGTATCGAGCACCACACCAACCGTAATCAGCAAACCGGTGGACGAGATAAGCATAACGCCACCACCCGTGTATGCCGACCCGCTGCTCCCAGGGAAAAGACTCATAAAGAGACCGACCAGCCAGGGAAGGATGGCCACGATTCCCAGGAAGATAGCCCCAAAGAGCGTGATCCGCCGCACC
>JASFHU010000002.1:0-31495 GCA_050123055.1 Anaerolineae bacterium | reverse complement strand
CCACCCCGGCCTCTTCCAAAAGCGCGCCCGCCGACGCTGTGGAGAGCCCCAACCCGGCGCTCAACGAGTTGCGTAGCGTCTTGCGCTTCTGCGAGAACCCGGCCCGCACCACCCGAAAGTACTTGGCCTCATCGATGCCTTCCCCCAGCAGAGCCGCCGTCCCTTCTCCTACGTCGATCCTCACCACCGCCGAGTCCACCTTGGGCGCCGGGTAAAAGGCCCCGGCCGGGACGCGCGCCACGATGCGTGGCTGGCCATAGAACTGCACACTGACTGCCAGGAGACTCATTTTCCCAGGCCGGGCGACGATCCTGTCCGCGACCTCGCGCTGCACAGTGACCACCATCAGTTGGGGACGGGGAACCTTTTCTAGAAAGTGGCGGAGCACGGCCGAGGTGATATAGTAGGGCAGATTGCCGACCAGCTTGAATCCTCGGTCAGGGAATTCGGCGGTAGAAAAGCTGAGGACATCGCAGTGGTGGATTTCGACGTTGGTCAGATGGGCCAGCTCGTCGTGCAAGATGCGGACCAGGCCATCGTCGAGCTCGAGGGCCACGACCCGGCCTGCCTGCTCGGCCAGCAGGCGCGTCAGCGTGCCAGTACCGGCTCCCACCTCCACTACCATGTCGCCGGGTGTAAGGTCAGCAGCAGCGACGATCCGGCCCAACAGCACGGGATCGGTCAAAAAGTTCTGGCCCAATCCCTTGCGCGGGCGCAATCCGTGGGCGCGCAACAGCGCCGCGACGCTTTGTGTCACCGCCACCTCGTGCAATCGTCGCTCGTCGCCTAGGGATCCGGGACAGGCCAAGACCTACCGGCCCGTCCCTCCGGATCAGCGCCGCTTTCGGTCGGGGTACTTGGGCCAGTCGGGCAGGACATAGCGGATCTTGTCCTTGGACGGCACGGGGGTCAGCAGGTAGACCTCACCCCACCAATGCCAGGATTGGTAGTCATTGTCAGAATAACCCAGGTCCACGAATTTGCCCTTGACCCCACCGCCCGTATCGGCGGCAAAGGCGCGCCCGTAGTCTGGCACGTACATCCTGGTCTTGAGTGGAATCACCTCGGGATCGGTGGCCACGATCCCCTTCTTTAGGAACAAGCCAAGGCGTGTATAGCCGTAGCGGGGGTGATCGGGAGGTTTGCCAGCCGAGCGGGGCTTGTAGGAGGTCAGATATACCCGCATTTTCCGCCAATACTCGATGGGACCATCGGGAGTTTCCATGGTGCGAATGACAATCTTGGTGCCGTAGGCCATCGTCTTGTTGATCGGCGGTTGCTCAGCCCACACATCCTCCAGGGTACGCTCGACCTCCTGGTCGTTCTCGTACAGGATCCGGTAGCGGCGCTTGGTGATGCCGGGCTGTCCCTCCTGCACCAGCTTGATGTTGTCGATCTCTACCTCGGGATCCGCCACCCACTCGGTCTCAAAGGGGATCGCCTCGAACTCGACTTCCAATTCCTCTCGGACGCGGATGATGCGGATGACCATTTCGGGGTGGATTGGCTCCGCAAGGGCCGGTTCGACGCGGTCCCTGCCCACCAGGGCGATCCCCTCCTGGCCGAGGGCGGCGGCCACGGTCTCTGCGCGCGTCCGCGTACGGATGGTGCGTCCATCCACCTGGAGCTGGATCGGAACCGAGCGCAGGATCGTCACCAACAGTCCTGGCGCAACCTGCTCCTGGAGGCCAGGGGCTATCTCGTCTCCCGCAAAGAGGGTCACGCCATGTTCCTCCAGGACCTGGCCCACCGTGTCGGACGTCGTGTGTAGCGTCTGGGTCAGCCCGTCGTCATCCAGTGTGAGGGCGGTTGCTCGCCGCAGCACGACCAACGGCGCATCGCTCACCTCGCTGCCTGCCGGAAGCCTCGGCCCGCCCCGGTGGCTGAGGGTCCGGGACGCAAGCTCAGCGGCTCCCCACAGGGGGGTATCTTGCCCGACCGGCTTCTCGTCGAGCCAGAGCTCATCGGCCGGGCCGATCTGTATCTGCGCCTCGCCCAAGAGTTGACCCACTGTCGTGACATGGGTGCGGAGCTGGTGGGTCCGGCCGTCGGCCTGCAGGTGTACCGGCCGAGCCCGCTCCACCTGGATCACCACGCCTGGCTGTAGCGGCGTCTCCAGCCCCGGCGAAACCCGATCCTCCGGATAGAGAACCATACCGGCGCGGCGCAGCGCTTCGCCCACCGTGGTAGCGTGGGTGCGCACCTCGTGTCGCTGGCCGTCCAGCTCCACCGTCAGCGCCGCGCCGGTCCGGGTCAGACCCAGGGCCAGCAGGATCAAGACGCCAACAATCAGTACCAGGGCCAACAGGCCCTTCACCCAACTCGGCGTGGTCCAGGCCAGACGTTTTGCTGCAATGCTCTCCGAAGCCAACTCGCTGCTACCCCTTGGACCCTAGTTGAAAACATACCTTCTGGGGTTCGGTCTCCCCTCAATCTCGTGCCACACACCGCGCCGCTGCCTGTCCGGCCACGTAGCCTGTCGAAAAGGCCGCCTGCAGGTTATAGCCCCCCGTATCGGCCTGGACATCCAGTACCTCACCGGCAAAATACAAGCCCTTCACCAGTCGCGAGGCCATGGTTCGTGGATCCACCTCCTGCGTGTCCACACCACCAGCCGTGACAATCGCCTCGTCAAGCGCCCGGTGCCCGGTGATGGTCAGCCGGAAATCGTGGAGCAGATCCCGAAGCTGTCCCCGTTCCTGCGCCGTGATCTGGTGGCCCGGCTTGTCGGGCGGGATGCCGGTCCTCAGTGCCACCACGTCGATCAGTTTCTGTGGCAGCAACCCCTTGAGCAGATTGCGGTAGCTCCTCTTGCCATAGCGGTCCAGGTCGCGGCGCAGCCGCGCATCCAGCTTTTCTGGACTCAGGCCCGGCTTCAGGTTGATGCTCATCTCCAGACGTCCCCGGCCCAGCCGGACCACAGCCGGGCCGCTCAGCGTCAGGATGATCGGTCCCGAGACGCCGTAATGCGTGAACAGCATCTCACCAAAGTCGCGGGCAACCTCCTGCCCGTCCAACAACAGCCGTACCTCTACGTTACGCAGCGAAAGTCCCATCATCGCCCGGGGCTCGGGACCGGCGACCACCAGGGGCACCAGCGCCGGGCGGATGGGCACAATGGTGTGTCCCACCTGCGCCGCCAGATCGTAGCCATCGCCACTGGAACCGGTCTTGGGGTAGGAAGCCCCACCCGTGGCCACCACCACGGCTCGCGCCGTAACCTGCTCGCCGCTCTCCAGCGCGACACCCCGTACCCGGTCGCCGTCGCCTACGAGATGGACAGCCCGGCTCTGCCGGCGGATCTGCACTCCTTGTTCCGTAGCAAAGCGGGTCAGGGCCTCGGCCACCTGGTGTGCGTCGTTGCTGGCGGGAAAGACCCTGCCCCCCCGCTCGACCACCGTCGACACCCCCAGCACCTCGAAAAAATCCACCAGATCGGGCGCGAAAAAGCGGGCAAACGCGTTACGCAGGAACCAGCGAGAACGACTCTCCCCATCGGGAAACGCAAAATGGGCCAGAAAATCGTCAAACTCGGCTGTGTTGGTAAGGTTACAACGCCCCTTGCCGGTGATGCGCAGCTTGGTAGCCAGGCGGTTCGTTCGCTCCAGGAGGATCGCCGGCGCCCCCGCTGCGGCAGCCTGTCCAGCAGCCATCAGACCTGCCGCCCCACCACCGACCACAACCACCCGCCTGTTCGCGCCCATCAACCCCCAACAAAAATAAGCTGGGGTTGTGAGCCGGGGCGAGGCTGATCTCGTCCATCTTTCGGCTCACCACTCCAGCTCCAGATAAGTGCTGGTCGTGCACCCCCTGTCGAACCGAGATAGCCGGCTTACCAAAACCAGCCTGCTCCGGCCAGGCACCCCTGCGGCACCCAGAAGTTACTGCTTACCGTTGCTTCCTTCCGGACCTGGCGGGGTTCACAGGCTTCTGCCGCGCAGGACCCAACCTTCTTCGCCGCTTAGCTTGGCAGTCCCGACCACCCCTTAGCCCTCGAGGGGGAATTCGACCCCGCTACGGCGGTTTGCGGGTACAGGGCACCGCCAGTTCCCCGTCTAGCACGACCACCCAAATGTTACCACAGAACCGGGGATTGGTCAAACGAACAGCGAATAGTCACCAGGGGTCCAGGGGCGAGGTCAAGGGTTCTGCCCGCCCTCGGGCACGGCCATTTCACTCGCCGCCATCCAACAAGGCCCTGATCCTCGCCGCGATCATCTCCATGGCCACCTCGTTGAAGCCGCCTTCCGGGATGATGACATCGGCGTAACGCTTGCTTGGTTCGACGAATTCCTGATGCATAGGCCGTACTGTGGACAGGTACTGTCGGATGACCGATGCCATCGTCCGGTCTCGCTCGGCGATGTCCCGCTGCAAGCGTCGGATGAAGCGGATGTCGGCGTCGGTGTCCACATAGATCTTGACGTCCATCAATTCCCGTAGAGCCGAATCGGCAAAGAGCAGAATTCCCTCCACCAGGACGACCCTGCGCGGTTCGACGCGCAGGGTCTCGGCCGTACGGGTATGGGTTGTAAAGTCGTAGACCGGGATAGCTACCGTGCGGCTCGCTTTGAGCTCCTTCAGGTGCGCGCTCAGCAGATCGTTGTCCAGGGCATCCGGGTGGTCAAAGTTCTGCATGGCCCGCTGCGCCAGTGGTAGCTGGCTCAGATCTTTGTAGTATGCGTCATGTTGAATGAGCGAAATCTGGTCGGTGCCGGCCCGCCTCAAGATCTCCCGGGCCACGGTCGTCTTGCCCGAGCCCGTACCCCCCGCCACGCCGATGACAACCGGTTCCATCCTTCTCCCCTCCTTGGAAGCGGACTAGATTCCCAACAGGCTTTGTAGGTGCGGCAGAAGCACCAGGCAAAAGGTGGCGTTTAGCGCCGCCACCAGGGCCAGCCCAGCCGCCAACCGTCCCCGATGGCCCTCCAACTGCCAGGCCAAAAGACTCATGGCCGCCGTCAGCCAGGTGATGGCCAGCCACAACTCCCGTGGATCACCAGAGGTCAGGGTGCCTGCCGCTTGCCAGGCCCACCACACGCTCACGGTGAGCCCACCACCCAGGGCTACCAGTGCCACAAAGATCGCCTGGGTCAACAGATTGTACAGGTCGCCGCGCGCAGGCTGGCGAATGCCCCTGCCCCAGGCCGACAAGCCCTTGTGCAGCGCCAGCATCAGAGCCGCACAACCCGCTACCAGGGCACCCCCACCCCCCAGCAGAAACAGGACCCACTGGACCCAGAACGCTGGCGCCTGCTGAGCACAGGTTAGCGGTGGGGCGTCCGACCGATACAAAACGGTCCCCAACAGGATCAATACCACGGCCACGATGTCTACCACCAGGCCGCCGCTGCCAATCCCCAGGGGCCATGAGAGCACCATCTGGATCGACAGCATGGCCAAGACCAGGCCCAACACCACTTGCCAGGTATCGAGTGGCGACCACTCCCCCTGTAGCACGACCGCCAGGCCCAGAACCAGGGCCACGGTCACCGTGCCCGCTACCCTGGCTCCGACGGCGGCCGCACCCCACCGCCCGCGCGCCTCGACCAGGGCCATAATGCCGGCCACTGCTGCCACAGTCAGCAGGAAGGCAGCCACCACTCCCAAGCTCTCAGGCGTCATCGCGCAGCATCCTTTGCAGCCGATCCGACAGTTGTGGCAGCCAGTGGTAGATGCTTGCCCCCGGCAGTGCCAACACCTGGACGGAAGTCCTGCCCTCCCCTTCCTGGTTCACCGAGATCCACACCAACCTGGCCGGCCGTAACCAGCTTGCTGCCAGGGCGATCACAACCAGTACCATGCTCACTACCACAAGCCACAGCCCAGGGAGAGAATCTGCACGTAGGATGGGGACGAACGAGAGCTCTATGTCTAGCCGGAGGCCGTCTACCGGCACCGACCCACTTTCATACAACACACCCAGCGGCTGGCGCTGGCCCCCTTCTTCGCGGATACGGTCCAGGTGGAGTGCTGGTCTTCCGGCTGCGCAAAGCGGCTCGAACCTTAGAGCCAGAAAGAGGCCATGGTCGGGCACTAGCACAACCGGTTGTTCCTGCGGCGAACTGAAGCGGATTTCGGCCAAGCCAGCCACACTCAGCACACGCTCTCCCGTCTCCAGCACCAGTGGCTGGTCCTCTTTATCCCAACCGCGAATCCTGACGACTGGTACATAACCAACCTGGCGAACGGTGACGCCGCCGCGCTTTGCTGGCCGTCCGGTAGCGATGATATCCTGCCCAAGCTCAGTCTCAGCTTCAAGCCAGGTGATCCCACTTTCGGTTTCCTTCAGTCGCTGCTCTTCCCCCAGCTCCATGCGAAAGTGGTCCAGACGGAGCGTGTAGGAGGTATCATGGCCCAGCGCCCGTCCCTCTCCAGGGAAGCCCTGCCAGTTGTCGCTCCGCCAGCCCCAAGTGCCCACAATCGCCAGGCCAACCAGCGCCAGCAACAGGGCGCCATAGCCCACGGGCAGGACCCAAAGCATCAGGCTGTAACGACCGGCCACCAGATTCGGTACCGGCTGAGCGGGCACCTCACGCAGCCGATAGCCCTGATCGGTCAGAAACCTGCCGAGCTGCGCTCCAGTCTCATCTGGGGGAAGGTAAGACCACATCCTGACCTGGGGAGGGCGCCTGCCCCAAAAGCCCAGGGCCGATGCCGTCCAAGGGCTCCGATCTGTAGCCCGCCAGGCCAGTTCAACCGCCTCTACGATCCGGACGAATAGGCATAGTCCGGTCAATGTTAGCAGCAAGCGGAAGCCAAAGGAATGAAAGATGTCAAAAAGACCCAGGGCGTGGATCGGACCGCCGGCTTGTCCCAGAAATCCTGGCAGTACCGACAGCCAGGCCTGGGGATCGACCGTGGCCCGCGCTGGGATCTGGGGGATCAATGTGCCCAACGCCAGGATCAGGGCGAGCAACCCCATCAGGATCAACAGGGTCAGCGGTGCGGCAAAGATACGCCACAACGCGCTCAGAGGCTCGAATCGGGATGCTCCTGGGGTCTGCTCAGCCATTGCGATGCCTGTCCGGACTATGACCAAAGGCATGTGCTACGGCAAAGGCCCCAACGCCTTCTGGTTGGGGCCTGTCGACGTTTGCCAAGCCACCCAAGGGATTTGAACCCTTAACCTGGCGCTTACGAAGCGTCTGCTCTGCCGATTGAGCTAGGGTGGCGCGAACCGGCACCAGCCGGCAAGTGGCAGCCATTATACCAGGCTTCCCATCAAATAGCAAATCGGCTTTTCCTGAACGCCCTCGCTGCCCCCAGTTCACGATGCTGTTTCGCGGTGTTCCTTTGCAGCCTTGATAAAGGCCTGGAATAGGGGGTGAGGGCGCGTCGGCCGCGATCTGAGCTCTGGATGGAACTGGGTGGCCAACATAAACGGATGATCGGCCAACTCGCCGATCTCCACCAGCCGCCCATCGGGAGAAAGGCCAGAGAACACCATGCCGGCAGCGGCCAAAAGATCGCGATGGGCATTGTTAACCTCGAACCGGTGGCGGTGGCGCTCGTGGACCAGATCCTGACGGTTCGCGCCCCCGGGGCTCTCGGCATATGCTTCCGCCGCCCGGCTGCCAGGCAAGAGTTGGCAGGGATACAACCCCAGGCGCATCGTACCACCCATCTCCGATATGTCGCGCTGGTCGGCCATCAGGTCGATGACAGGATATAGGGTCTTGATGTCAAACTCGCTCGAATTGGCCTCATCGCTGCCCAGGGCATGCCGGGCCAGCTCAATCACCATCACCTGCATCCCCAGGCACAGCCCCAGATACGGCACCTTGTTCTCCCGCGCAAACCGGGCCGCTGCGATCTTGCCCTCGACTCCCCGATAACCGAATCCGCCTGGCACGACGATACCGTGCAGCCCCTCAAGGGCTCCCACACCGTGCCTCTCGATCTCCTCTGAATTGATCCAGTCAATCTCCACTGCCAGGTCGTAGCGCAGACCTGCATGGTGCAGCGCCTCACGAACGCTCAGGTAGGCGTCGCGCAACTCGACATATTTGCCCACCAGCCCCACCCGCACCGGGGATTTGGGTCGCCGGATGTCTTCCACCACCGCCTGCCAGCCATTAAGATTTGGAGGCTGAGCCGTATCCATTCCCAGCCACCTCACCAGGTAATCACCCAAGCCAGCCTCTTCGAGGATCAGGGGTACCTCGTAGATGATAGGCGTCGTCACGAGAGAGATGACTGCTCGCTTTTCGACATTGCAGAAAAGGGCGATCTTGGCCCGCACCTCTTCGTCTATCGGATGGTCAGACCGGGCAACGATGATGTCCGGCTGGATGCCGATCCCCCGCAATTCGCGGACGCTGTGTTGGGTGGGCTTGGTCTTGATCTCGCCCGTGGAGGAGATATGAGGCAACAGGGTTACGTGCATATAGAGGGTGTTCTCCCGCCCCACATCTACGCGCATCTGCCGGATCGCCTCGAGGAACGGCAAGCCCTCGATGTCGCCCACCGTACCTCCGATCTCGACGATGATCACCTCTGCACCGCTCTCCTTCGCGACCAAGCCGATGCGCCGCTTCATCTCGTTGGTGACATGGGGGATGACCTGAATCGTGCCACCGAGGTAATCCCCTCGCCGTTCTTTGGCGATGACTTCGGCATAGACCTGTCCCGAAGTCACATTACTGGCTCGTGTAAGACTCTCGTCAATAAAGCGCTCATAGTGACCCAGGTCCAGGTCGGTTTCTGCGCCGTCGTCCAGCACAAATACCTCCCCGTGCTGGTACGGAGACATGGTGCCAGGATCGACGTTCAGGTAGGGATCCAGCTTTTGGATCGATACTTTGACGCCCCGGCTTTTCAGGAGCCGGCCAACCGCGGCGGCCGTGACGCCTTTGCCTACCGAGGATACCACCCCTCCGGTGCAAAAGATATACTTGGTTTTCATGCGCTCCGCTCCATGGATGATCTCACTGGCCAAAAGGAGCTATCAGCAGAGGCGGGGTCGCCTCCTGCGCCAGATGCCTACCAGTTATGCTACAAATGAAAAGAGAGTCGCCAAGATGACGACTCTCCCAGAAGCCAACGATTCTGAAAAGGAGAGTTTTGGCCGATGACTCGCGCGTGCTGCGCCGAGCCATGCACAAATGCCCTACCGCGCTGACCGCCAGCCTTCTCACCTACACCAGACGGCCCAGGTCGCCAGCAGCCCGGCGCATATCCAGAAAGACCAGCCCCAATTTGGCATCCTTTCGAGCCAGAGCGGTCAACACGGCCTCCTCTCCCACCGACATGAGGATCACGTACCCGTTGTCTCCCCGGATGTAGACCTGATCCAGTGCTCCCCGCCCCAGCTCGCCCGCGATCCTCTCGCCCAAGCTGAGCATGGCCGCACTCATGGCTGAGACACGATCCTCCTCCACTTCGGCCGGCAGATCCGAGGCCATGATCAGGCCATCCACGCTCACAACAGCCGAGGCTTCAATATCGGGGGTACTGACTCGCAGGTCCCGCAGGCGGGCGATTATCTGTTCTGTGCGCGATCTCATTGTTCTACTATCCCCTTTCTCGTACCAACCTTCTCCGTCGAAGCCATTACATAATAGCACAAGTCCCACTGGTTGTCAATGCAACCTGCAAGGCCGACGCCTACCCTCAATGCTGCCGCGCGTCAGTCGTCCTCTTTCTCCACCGCCGGCACGGTGAAACTGAAGGTACTCCCTTCCCCGGGGCGGCTCTCCATCCAAATCCGCCCTCCATGGGCTTCCACCAGGCCCTTGGTCACGGCCAGATCCATCCTGGGTGCTACCGGCCCTCCCGGCTGCTGGCCGTCCAGGTCCTGCTGCCCCGTGAGGACCTGATCCTCCTCCTCGCCGGACATGCCCTGGTATGTGTCGCGGATGCTGACCACCAGGAAATCCCCAACATCCCCGTTGCCCTCCAGTTGAGCCTCGGCCGCCCACACAAGGATGCGCCCTCTCTCCGGCGTCTGTCGCACAGCGTGGCCCAGCAGATGATCTACGATCTGCCGCAAGCGAAGAGGATCACCCCAGGCAAGGCGCAGCGTCGGAGGCAGGTTCATCATCAGGTCCAACTGGTTGGCCTCCGCCTCAGGCCGTACTGCTTGCACTGACGCTTCGATCACTTCCCGTATGTCCACCTTCTGGGACTCGATGGCGATCCTTCCTTGCTCCATTCGAGACAGGAGCGCAAGCTTGTCGGCCAGGCCCGCCATCCGTCCACTGCCCGAACTGGCGGATTCCAGATGCGAGCGCTGCTTGGCGCTCAGGTCGTCCTCCCTCTCGGCCGCCAACGATTCGACGTCCCACTGGATCGAGCTCGCCAGATCACGTAACTCTTGCGAGGCGTTCGCCAGGAACTCCACCTTCTCCCGATCGGCCTGCTGTCGGTGGGTCACGTCCCGGAAGACGATAACGTAGCCCAGCAATGTCCCATCCAGCAGCCTTGCCGGTGCAAGGCTGCCCATCATCTCCTTTTCATCCCAGGCAAAGACAACCTGGTCGGTGCCCTGTCCGCCACTGGCCGGCAGCAACTTTGAAAACAGGTGCTTGATGGCCCGATCTAGCTGCCGCTGTCGGTGAACCCCCAAAATGCGTTCCGCGGCTGCATTCACCAGGATCACTTCACCCAACTCCTCGGCCACAATGACGCCGTCGGCAATGGACTCCAGGATGGCCTGGAATTGGATGATCTTGCTCTCGCGGGCGTGCATCAACTCGGCCACCTGCTGGGCCTCTGCCTGCGCATGCTCGTAGAGGCGGGCATTGCCAATGGCTGTTGCTACCTGGGCTGCCAGGGCCTGGCACATCTCGGCGTCTTCCTCGCCAAAGTCCTGTGGTCCGCCGTCCCCCTCGTGGGGCACAGTCTGGACACGGCCCAGAAGCATCACACCCAGCGAGTGATCCTGGAGGTGGATGGGTTGGATGAGCGTGGGGCCGTTCTGCGGCCGGGCGGCGAGATCGTGCAAGGGACGGAACTGCCCATAATCTACCGGATCGTTGGCCAATACCTGTCGCTGCCGCAGGAATGCATGGCGGATCAGAGAGTAGTCGTCCAGGCTGATCACCACCCGCCGTCCGAGCTGGCTTTCTTGCGTCCAGCGACGTCCCCACCAGCCAAAGCGTGAAGCCACTGTCAGTTGCTCGGGGTTCTCTTCCACCGGAAGCAGGATATAGGCCCAGTCGGCATTAACGACCCGGGCCACCGATTCCGCCACGCGTTCCAGGACCACTGCGAGATCCAACGATGCCGTGATGGCCCGGCTCACCTCCAGCAGAAAGGCCACTTCTTGCGTCTGCTGCAAGGTATGCATGGTTGCGGTCTGTAGCCTGGTCCCATACTCCCCCCAGTCGGCCTGAATGGTATGGTAGGTCGCGATCACAAAAAGGAACAACGCCACCAGGTGTCCAGCCCAGGTACCCTGCGGAAATCCCAGCAGACCGCTGATGGCACCCAGGGCAGACAGTCCGAAGGCAATGCCCAGCCACAGGGAGTAGTGCTGCCGGAGGCGCACCCACTGCACCAAGGCAACGGCATTCAGGACCGACAAGATCGCAAGCCAGGAAACGGCCAGCCAATAGGCAGACGACGGCTGTGTCCAGGGTAGTAGACAGGCACCTACCAGGCATCCAATGACCACTACACCGCCGGACAGAAATGTCGTTGCCCTGCGGGTGCTTGAAAAGGAATCAAACAAAAAGGCCCAGACAAAGAGGGCCAGGGTGAGGCTCTCCAGCGCCAACTCCTGGCAGGCAATAAGCGGTTGGAAGCCGACCAGCAACACCACCATTCCAACCGCGCGGCCCAGCAGAAGCGCCCCGGCCGCAAGCGCTACCCGCTTGTACTTGGCCTTCCCCAGCCGGCGCCACTCGTTGACCGCCATGCCCAAGATCACCAGACCCAGGATAGCGCAGAACAGGTAGAATGTCATCCCGCTCAAGCCCTGGGCCAACACCGCCATCCCCTCCTGCAAGCCGCTGAACAACCTATCCCTCTGTTCCCGCGTCGGACCGGTACAGACGCTCGTAGATCAGATATTGCTCATACACCCGCTGCAGATACAGCCGCGATTGAGCCGCGGTAATTACCTCGACAAAGAGATCCAGGTCCCCGCCACCGGCCTCACTCCAACGCAGAGTATTGCCCGGACCGCCGTTATAGGCAGCCAGGGCCACGAGTACCTGGTCGTCAAAGAGGTCCATCTGAGCCCCCAGGTAAAAGGCCCCAAACTGGATGCTGACGGAAGGCCGGTAAAGATCGTCCAGCACAAAGTCTTCCAGGCCGAGAGTATTGGCGATCCCCTGTCCTGTGGCCGGCATGACCTGGCCCAATCCCCGAGCGCCGGCGTACGATTCGGCCACCGGCTCGAAAAGGCTCTCCTGGCGCACCAGCGCCGCCAGGAGCAGAGGATCGAGCCCTCGCTCCTGTGCTCCCGCCGAGAGCAGGTCGGCATAGACCAGTGGATAGGCTAACCGCTGCAATGCCTCGGGCGCATCCTGGATCGTTCCCTCTGGCCACAGCCCTGCCAGTCGATAGGCGCTGCGCGCCGCCAGCCCGTGTAGACCCTGTTCCCGGAAGTAGAGAGAGAGCTGGGCCAGCGCCAGCGGATCTTTCCACGCCTCTTCCCGGACGCTGTCAAATGACGCTAGGGCATCGAGCCTCATTCCGGCCGATAGCAAGGCTTCTCCCCGCTGAAGGTCAGTGCGCCCCGCGACCGTACCCGGCAGGTTGAGGTCCTCTGTGCCGGTCGGCACCGTGGTCCAATCCTGGAGCCAGGGCAGGATCTCGGCCTCGGCCTGGGTCCGATCCCAGTCGGGAGATTGGACCTCGGCCGAGATCAGTCGCGTGGCCGTCAGCGAGTCGCCGGCGCGGATCTGTTCCACGCGCAAGGCATAGTAGGCCTGGGGCTCTTGGGCCACGAGCTGTTCCCAGTAGTCGCCATCAGTTGACGATTCGTCCTTCACCCCCAACTTGCCTAGCCAGTACAGGGCCTTGTCCCGGTAGGGAGATACAGCGTAATTCTCCAACAAAGCTTGCCAACTAAGGATCGCCTGTTCTGAATCACCTGCCCGATAGTGGGCCAGCCCGGCTCGCCACATGGCCTCGTCGGCGTCTTCAAAGGCCGGAAAGCTGGCCTGAACATCCTCAAATCGATCGGCCGCCCGCTCGTGAGCCCCTTCCCGCTCACGGAGCTTGGCCGCCCGCCACAGCGCATTGGGAGCCAGCTCGTCGGCCGGGAAAAAGGCCGCCAGATCCCGGTATGCCTTCACGGCCGCGTCGTTGTCCCCCATCCAGGCGTGGGTGGCCCCCTTTTCCTGCCAGGCCCGCGCCAGCCACTCACTCTCGGGGTAGCCTTCGATCAGCGCCTCGAGTGTATCCAACGCTGCTTCTGGCTGCTCGAGCGCCCGCAGGGCCAAGGCCCTGTAATAGAGGGCTGCATCGGCCCCTTCCGCCGGCTCGGCCTCCAGGTAGCGGTCGAATGCCGCAATGGCCGCGCCGTAGGCATCGGGATACGCGGCCCCGGCGTGATAATCTATCAGCCCGCGTTGGAACTCGTCCACCTCCACGCTGGCATCCACCAACTCTACCAGCGACAAATAGGCGTATTCCGCCTCGGGATAGTTGTCCACCGCACGGCGGTACCGGGCGTGGGCCTCCTCCATCCGCCCGGCAGCGGCCAGCGCCTGCCCGGCCAGATACTCGATCTTGGCCCGGTAAAAGTCAAGGCGAGCCGTGTCCAGGATGGCATCATATTCCGCCACAGCAGCAGCATACTCTTCCTGGATCAGATAGATGCCGGCGATCCTTTCCCGCAAGTTCACCCGGATGCCCGGGTTCTCCGCCGCCTCCAGCGCCTTGCGATAGGCGATTACAGCCTCTTCCAGGCGCTCCTCATCAACCAGGCAGTCGCCGATCCAGGCCTGGACCAGATCGGCCAGAACCGTCTCTTGCGCTAGATAGGCCTGATAATGGGGCACGGCCTGCACACACTCGTTGGCCGCATGGTAGGCGCGGGCCGCCATCAAGGTCGCCTGTGGCAGGCGAGCATCGTCGCCATAGCTCGCCAGAAACTCTTCCCAGGTGGCTGCGGCAGCGACATATTCACGGTTCGATTGGTACGTCTCAGCCAGCCGGAATCGGGCCTCGCGCGCTTGGGCAGGCGTGGGCTCGTCCTGCAGCAAGGCCAGGTAAGCTCCAATGGCCAACTCATAGTCGCCATTGGTCTGATAGCGCTGGGCTGTCTTTAGCTGGAGGCTCGGCTCGGGAGTCGGGCTCGGCGTCCAGGTCGGGCTCGGGGTCGGCGTAGATGTATTCGTCGGCGATGGCGTCGGCGTGGACGATGGCGGCAGAGTTGGCGTGGGCGTGCGGGTCAAGGTCGCCGTAGGATCGGCAGTGTGGGTGATCGTTGGTGCCTCGGCCACATCCTGAGCAGTAGCAGAAGCTGCCAGCGACAGCGGCATCGGTGTCGGCGGCGCATTTCCACAAGCGACCAGCAACACTCCGGCCCCGCAGATGACCCCCAGGAGAATGAGTTGCCAGCCTGTGAAGCGCAATTGCATGGACCTATTATCCCCTGAATACCCGCACTTGTCAACCCCCCTTCTGGTCCTAGTGCACCTCGTGAGCGTATCACGCTCCTTGACCGTCCCCTTAGCGCATGATACAATCTCTCCCGCGCTACCCACTCTGCCTTCTGGAGCTTCCATCATGGGCAAGCAAGCACCCAACTTGCCCAATCGCGGCTGGCGGACGCTCCCGCGCAACGTCTGGGCTGGTCCCCAGCCCCACCTCCGCTCCCCATCCCTCGTGCAGATTTTGACAAATGACCCCGAGTATGCTACGATTCCGGCCGTTATAATCTATCCTGGAAACTCATCCAGAGGGGTGGAGGGACCGGCCCAACGAAGCCCCGGCAACCAGTTAGAGGTTCGATGTTTGAACCGATAACCCGGTGCCAATTCCGGCAGGTGCCCTGGCACAGAAGGTCTGCCAGGAGCCGTCTGAAAGATGAGAGACTGTGTGCGAAAAGAGGCTCTCATCGGGAGAGCTTTTTTGTGTGTAGGAGTCATGTCATGCGAACGATCGAGTGGGATCCAAAAGGAACCGTCAAGATGATCGACCAGCGGAAGCTGCCGCTGGAATTTATCGTGGTCGAATTCACCGACTACCACGACGTAGCCAAGGCCATCAAAGAGATGTACATCCGCGGAGCGCCCGCCATCGGCGCGGCCGCGGCCTTTGGCCTGGCATTGGCCGCGCGATACAGTTCTGCCTCGGACCGCGAGGCATTGCTGGCCGATCTGGAAACCGCCGCAGGCGTGATCCGGGCCACCCGGCCCACGGCGAGCAATCTCTTCTGGGCCACCGACCGAATGCTGAAGGCTGCCCACGCTTCTGCCCAACCCCAGGTCAAAGGAATCGTTCAGGACCTCATCGACGAGGCGCAGCGCCTGGCCGACGAGGACGTGGAGATCAACCGGCGGATGGGCGCCTACGGCGCCACCCTGGTCGAGGAAGGGTTTAACATTCTCACCCACTGTAACGCCGGGGCATTGGCCACGGTAGACTATGGTACTGCCCTGGCCGTGATACGCGCTGCCCATGAACAGGACAAAAAGATCCACGTCTGGGTGGATGAAACCCGGCCCCGCCTGCAGGGTGCCCGCTTGACCTCGTGGGAGTTGATGAATGAAAAGATCCCCATGACCCTCATTGCCGACAACGTGGCCGGCCACCTGATGCGTACCGGACGGGTCGACATCATCTTTGTCGGCTCTGATCGAACCGCCGCCAACGGCGACGTGGCCAACAAGATCGGTACCTACAAGCTCGCCGTGCTGGCCAAGGAGAATGGGATCCCGTTCTACGCCGTCGTACCGACCTCCACCATCGACCTGGCTGTCGAGACCGGCGACGACATTCCCATCGAGGAACGAGACGCCCTGGAAGTGACCCACGTCCGCGAATGCCAGGTCGCGCCCGACGGCGTGCAGGTGTTGAACGTGGCCTTTGACGTAACCCCGCACCGTTACGTCACCGGCATCGTCACCGAGAACGGCATCGCCTACCCGCCATACAAGCAGAGCCTGCAACGGATGGTCAAGGGATGAGCAAGTTTGATGCGGGGTTGCGCTCCCTGGCCGCAGGCAGCCTGCCCTACACCGATCCGAAAGCTGCCTGCCGGTTGACGGTGGACGGGGTGGATATACCCACCTGGCCCCAGTTGCCGCGGCGCTCGTACCTGGAGAATATGTACGTCCAGTATAGCGAGCGGTTCCCCGGCTCTGTGGTCGTCAACGAGCGCATCTATGTGGATCGCGAACGGGACCTTGACCCAGCCCTCGAGCAGCTCTACCTGGCCTACCTGATGGACGATCTGGAGCACGCCAGCATCAGCGCAGACTATGCCGCCGGACTTCACTGCTTCCTGGGGATGCAACAGGACCAGCTTCCCGTAGTAAAGGGGCAGATCACGGGGCCCGTGAGCTGGGGACTGATGGTCACCGACCAGAACCGCAAGCCGGTCCTGTATGACGATGTCCTGGCCGAAGCTGTCGCCAAGCACCTGCGCCTCAAGGCCACCTGGATGGAGAAGGAACTCGCCAAAAAGTCGCCCCAAACCATCATCTTTGTCGACGAGCCCTACATGAGCAGTTATGGCTCGGCCTTTGTCTCTCTGAACCGCGACCAGGTCATCAGCCTGATGGAGGAGGTCTTTTCCGGGATCGAGGGTTTGAAAGGCGTGCACTGCTGCGGCAACACCGATTGGTCCCTGTTGATGTCCACCACCGTGGACATCCTCAACCTGGACGCCTACGGCTATGCTGAGGCACTGGCCCTCTATCCCGACCAGGTGGGGGCCTTCCTGGAGCGGGGCGGCATCATCGCCTGGGGCATCGTCCCGGCCAGCGACCAGGCACTGGATGAGACGGTGGACAGCCTCCTGGACCGCTTTGACGCCGCACTGGACCTGCTCACGGCCAAGGGGCTGCACAAGGACGATCTGCTGGCCTCGGCATTGATCATGCCCTCTTGCGGTTGCGGCTCGCTGGCAGCCGAGACCGCTGAGCGGGTGGTAAATCTGACGGACCAAGTGGCAAAAACACTACAAGAACGGTGTCGACCGTAAGGAGAATAATGCATTGAGCATCATCGTTACCGGGTCTGTCGCCTTTGATTATCTGATGTCCTTTCCGGGACGGTTCAGCGAGCACATCCTGCCCGAGCAGATCCACCAGGTCAGCCTCAGTTTTCTGGTGGACTCGATGCACAAGCAGCGCGGTGGTTGCGCACCCAATATCGCCTACACGCTTGCCCTCCTGGGCGAGCGCCCCACCGTCATGGCTACCGTCGGGCAGGACTTTGGCGAGTACCGCGCCTGGCTGGAAAGCGTCGGCGTCGATACCTCGGCCACCATCGAGGTGGAGGACGAATTCACCTCCTCCTTCTTTGTCAATACCGACCAGGACAACAACCAGATCGCTAGCTTCTACATCGGCGCCATGGGCAAGGCCGACAGGCTTTCCTTCCACGATCTGGATCACGAAAAAGTCGATGTGGCGATCATTTCGCCCAATGCGCCCGCGGCCATGGTCAAGTACGCCCGCGAGTGCCAGGAGCTGGGCGTTCCCTACATTTACGACCCCAGCCAGCAGATCGTCCGTCTGGGCGGCGACGAGCTGCTGGCAGGCACGCGTGGCGCCAGGATGCTGATCGTCAACGAGTATGAATTCGGCATGCTCAAGAACAAGACCGGCCTGTCGGACGACGAGCTGTTAGCCCAGCCCGACATCACCATCATCACCCTGGGTGAAGAAGGATCCAGGATCTATGTCGAGGATCAGGTCCTTCAGATCCCCGTCGTACCTCCGACCCGGCTGGTCGAGCCCACCGGCGTCGGCGATGCCTATCGCGGCGGGGTGATCAAGGGTCTCTTGGGCGGCTATCCCTGGGAAACCACCGGTCGCATGGCCGCCCTGGCGGCAACCTATGTCCTGGAACACCAGGGCACCCAGAGTCACCGTTACACACTGGACGAATTCGCAGAACGCTACCGCCAGACATTTGGCGATGCGTCAGAACTGAACAGGCTGTTGGTCGACCAACCTGCCGACTGACAAACAGATTAACCCACAAACTATGCAAGGAGAAAAAACGTGAGCAGAGAGTATGACGTACGAGACTTGGGCCTGGCCGATGCGGGCCAGGGCCGCATTGAGTGGGCCGAGCAAGAGATGCCGGTCCTGCGCCTCATCAGGGAGCGCTTTGCCGAGGAGAAACCACTGGAAGGTATTCGCATCGCGGCCTGCCTACACGTGACAACAGAAACTGCCAACCTCATGCGCACCCTCAAGGCAGGAGGGGCAGATGCACGTCTGTGCGCCAGCAATCCGCTGAGCACCCAGGACGACGTGGCTGCCGCACTGGTCGCCAAGTATGATGTTCCGACCTTTGCCATCAAGGGCGAGGACAATGACACCTACTATCGCCACATCCACCAGTCGATCGAACACGGTCCCCAGTTGACCATGGATGACGGCGCCGACACGGTGGGCGTTCTGCACCAAGACCGCACCGATCTGGTCGAAGGGATCATCGGCGGCACAGAAGAGACTACCACCGGCGTCATCCGCCTGCGGGCGATGGCTGCCGATGGCGTACTCCGCTATCCCATCGTGGCCGTGAACGATGCCACCACCAAGCACTTTTTCGACAACCGCTACGGCACCGGCCAGAGCACAATCGATGGCATCTTGCGCGCGACCAATATCCTCATGGCCGGCAAGAACGTCGTCGTGGGTGGCTATGGCTGGTGCAGCCGGGGCATCGCCATGCGTGCCGAGGGCATGGGTGCCAACGTCATCGTCACCGAGATAGAACCCCTGCGAGCGCTCGAAGCGGTGATGGATGGCTACCGCGTCATGCCCATGATCGAGGCGGCCAAGATCGGCGACATCTTTGTGACCTCCACCGGCGACAAGAACGTCGTCGACCGCCAGCACTTTGAGGTTATGAAGGACGGCGCCCTGGTGGCCAATTCGGGGCACTTTAACGTCGAGATCAACATCCCCGCCCTGCGGGAGATGTCGGTCTTTGTCCACGAACCCCGCCCCTTCATCGAGCAGTTCACCCTGGCCAATGGCCACCGCATCTCGCTCCTGGGTGAGGGACGCCTCATCAATCTGGCCGCTGCCGAGGGTCATCCTTCGGCCGTCATGGACATGAGCTTTGCCAACCAGGCCCTGTGCGCCGAATACATGGTCCAGCACGCCCGCGAGCTGGAGACCACCGTCTACCCGGTGCCCGAAGAGATCGACAGGAATATCGCTGCCCTCAAGCTCAAGGCGATGGGCATCGAGATCGATGTATTGACGCCAGAGCAGGTCAAGTACCTCGCCTCCTGGCAAGAAGGAACCTAGAACCAAGCTCTATTTAGAAGGAGAACCGAACCATGTCAATCACCTCTACTTTTTTTCAGTCGCCCAAGTACTTTTTCACCTCTGAATCGGTGACTGAAGGCCACCCGGACAAGATCTGCGACCAGATCTCGGACGCTGTGCTGGACGCCATCTTTGCCGACGATCCCGACGCCCGCGTCGCCTGCGAGTGCGCCGTCACCACCGGCTTGGTGCTGGTGATGGGCGAGATCACCACCGACACCTACATCGATCTGAACACCCTGGTCCGCGATGTTGTCTGGGACATTGGCTACACCCGGGCCAAGTTTGGCTTCGATGGTGAGACCTGCGGTGTGCTGACCTCGATCAAGGAGCAGAGCGCCGACATCGCTCTCGGCGTTGACAAAGCCCTCGAGGCCAAGCGCGGCGAGATGAGCGACGAGGATATCGATGCCACCGGCGCTGGAGACCAGGGTATGATGGTTGGCTTTGCCTGCACCGAGACCCCGGAGCTGATGCCCTTGCCTATTATGCTGGCCCACAAGCTGTGTCGCCGGCTGACCCAGGTTCGCAAGGAGGGCATCCTGCCCTATCTGCGCCCCGATGGCAAAAGCCAGGTCACCGTGGAATACGAATACGGCCAGCCCAAGCGCGTCGAGGCCATTGTCGTATCGTCCCAACATTCGCCCGACGTCGACCAGGCCAAGATCCACGACGACATCTTTCAACGGGTCATCAAGTATGTCGTGCCCAATGGCATGATCGACGAGGACACCAAGATCTATGTCAACCCCACAGGCCGTTTTGTGACCGGTGGTCCCAAGGGTGATGCGGGTGTGACCGGCCGCAAGATCATCGTCGACACCTACGGCGGCATGGCCGGTCACGGCGGCGGCTGCTTCTCGGGCAAGGATCCGACAAAGGTGGACCGCTCCGGGGCCTACTATGCCCGCTACGTGGCCAAGAACGTCGTAGCCGCCGGCCTGGCCGATCGCATCGAGCTTCAAGTCAGCTATGCCATTGGCGTCGCCAGACCCCTCTCCCTGGCCATCGAGACCTTTGGCACGGCCAAGGTGCCCGACGCAACCATCGTCGAGCTGATCGACGAGCACTTTGACTTCCGTCCGGCAGCCATCATCCGCGATCTGGATCTGCAGCGGCCCATCTACCGCGCCACCGCAGCCTACGGCCACTTTGGTCGCGACGACATCGACGCGCCGTGGGAGCGCACCGACAAGGCCGAAACCCTTCGCAAGGCGGCCGGCCTCTAGACGAACCCTCAGCGTTCGGCGCCCAGTACTTGGCGCCGAACGCTCTTTCCCAGCCACCTGCCGCCCCACCCCTGTGCCACCCTGTATCCAAATAGGTGAGGCGTTGGATCGCCTCCAATTGGACAAATCCTGTCCCTGGTTGTATAATCCTGGGTGTCAGCTTCAATGAGGAGGCCTTGGTGGCACGCGTTCACCGCGGAGCAGTGGGCAGAGAGAATATCACGCCACAGTTCCCATAATATCGGCACCTCACGCCGGGCTGGCCCGCCAGTTCGGGAGCGTTGGGGTGCTTTTTGGATCAGGAGAAGGTCAAAAGTGAGAGAAGTCCACACAGATCAGATCACAGAAACAGTGGCCCGGCTCTCTATAGAGAGCAACTATTATCTGAGTGAAGATGTATTGAGTGCGCTGCGTCGCTACCGCGAAGCCGAGGTATCGCCCGCCGGGCGCGAGGTGCTGGACCAGATCCTGGAGAACGCCGATATCGCCCGCAGCGAACAGATGCCCCTCTGCCAGGACTGCGGCCTGACGGTGATTTTCGTCGATGTCGGGCAAGAGGTTCACATCGTCGGCGGCGGCCTGAACGACGCCATTACCGAGGGCGTGCGCCAGGGTTATAAGAATGGCTATCTGCGCAAGTCCATGGTGGATCAGCCCTTCTCTGCCCGCGTGAATACCACTGACAATACGCCGCCGGTCATCCACACCTCCATCGTGCCCGGCGAGCAGCTCAGGATCACGGTTGCCCCAAAGGGCGGCGGAAGCGAGAACATGAGCCAGTTGGCCATGCTCAAACCGGCCGACGGACGCGAGGGCGTGGTCAACTTTGTCGTCGAATCGGTGCGACGCGCCGGGGCCAATCCTTGCCCGCCCATCATCGTCGGCGTTGGCGTTGGCGGCTCGGCAGAAAAGGCCATGTGGCTGGCCAAACATTCGCTGCTTCGCGAGGTCGGCCAATCCAGCCCCGATCCCGAGGTGGCCGAACTGGAGGCCGAGCTCCTGGAGCGCATAAACCGTATCGGCATAGGTCCCCAGGGGTTTGGCGGCCTGACCACGGCGCTGGCGGCGCACGTCGAGACCTACCCCTGCCACATCGCCAGTATGCCTGTGGCGGTGAATATCCAGTGCCACTCGGCGCGCCACAAGGAGGCCGTGCTATGAAACTGACCACCCCCTTGACCGAGGAAGCGATCGAAAAGCTCCGCGCGGGCGACAAGGTCAGCATCACCGGCGTCATCTATGTTGGGCGCGACGCCGCGCACAAGCGCCTGGTAGCGGCCCTGGATGCCGGCGAGTCGCTGCCCTTTGCTCCCGAGGGCCAGATCATCTACTACATGGGTCCAGCTCCGGCCAAACCGGGCGACCCCATCGGCTCGGCCGGACCGACGACCAGCTATCGCATGGACCCCTATGCCCCGCGCATGATGGAGGTCGGGCTCAAGGGCATGATCGGCAAAGGCAACCGTTCCATGCCGGTCCGCGAGGCGATGCAAGACCACAAAGCCGTATACATGAGTGCCATTGGCGGCGCCGGCGCCCTCATTGCCAAGAGCATCAAGAAGGCGGAGGTTATCGCCTACGACGACCTGGGCGCTGAAGCCCTGCGGCGGCTGGAGGTCGAGGACTTTCCCGCCATCGTAGTCAACGATATCTATGGCGGCGACGCCTACGAGGATGGCCTGAAGCAGTACAGCAGGGAGTAGAGCTCGTACTCCGTAGGCACCCTTCCGGGGGCAAACCGTGGGGTGCGAAGAGTTCTTGCCGCAGGCGCATAGAGACAATGCTTGAGCCAGGGGAGCAGCAATGAGAGTTCGACTATCGGCCGAGTCTGTGCACAGCGAGTTGGTGCACCGCATCGAAGAATACAGCGGACAGGATCTGATGGCCTGCTACCAGTGTGGCAAATGTGCCGCCGGCTGCCCGGTGGCCTTTGCCATGGACATGCTGCCCAGCCAGGTCATCCGCTTCGCCCAATTGGGTCTGGTAGACCAGTTGCTCGACAGCAAGACCATCTGGCTCTGTGCGGCCTGCCAGGCCTGCTACACCCGCTGCCCAAAAGGCGTCGACCTGAGTCGCATCATGGAGGCCCTGCGCGAGATCGTCATGTACGAGCAGGGCAGCCACATCGAGCACGATGCCATCCCGCCCGAGGAGATGGAGGAGTGGCCCCAGCAAGCCTTCATCGGCGGCTTTCGCAAGTACGCAGTCTGACCTGGATATTGGGTAGTCGGTATCCAATATCTGCTCTGGCGAGTGGAGATTCTGGAATATGAAGGTTTCTTACTTTCCGGGTTGTACCCTGAATACCACGGGCAAGGGCTTTGACAACGCCGTGCGGGCCTCGGCGGCGGCCGTGGGTCTGGAGTTGGTCGAACTGCCCGATTGGAACTGCTGTGGGGCGACCTACCCGCTGATTGTGGACAATATGCTGGAACTGGCCGCCCCGGCCCACGTTCTGGTCGCAGCACGGGATGCGGCGCAGAGTGCTGGCGGCAATGGCGGCGTGGTGACGACCGCCTGCACAACCTGCTACAATGTCATCAAGCGCACCAACCACTTCATCCGGCAGCATCCCGAGGAACGGGAGCGCATCGAGGCCTTTATCGAGGCCGAGTACAGCGGCGAGGTGGAGGTCAAGGACATCGTGCACCTGCTGCGGGATGACGTGGGATTCGACGCAGTGCGGGACAGAGTGCAGACCCCGCTCGAGGACCTGAAGGTGGCGGCCTACTATGGCTGCATGGTGCTCCGCCCGCCAAACGAGGTGGCCTACGACGACCCCGACCATCCCACGTCGCTGGACGACCTGATGGCTGCCCTGGGCGCGACGCCGGTGGATTTTCCGCACAAGAACGAGTGCTGCGGCGCCTACCTGGCCGTCAAGGATGCAGGCGTCACGCGCCAGATGGTCTACACGATCCTGAAATCGGCGCAGGCAGCCGGGGCGCAGGCGGTAGCCACCAACTGCCCGCTCTGCCAGTTCAACCTGGACAAACAGCAGGCCGAGATGCAAAAGCTCCACGCCGGGTATCGCTCCATCCCGGTATTCTACTTCAGCCAGTTGATGGGGCTGGCATTGGGCCTGGATGTCGAGGACTATGGCTGGGAGCGGCATTACATCGACGCGCGCCCCTTGCTGAGTGAGCGCGGCCTGTGGAACGGAGCGGCGAATGGGTGAACAAGAGAACACACCGGCGACCCTCGTGATCGGCGCGGGCATCGCTGGGATGCAGACCGCGCTGGATATTGCCGAAGCCGGCTTCAAGGTCTACCTGGTCGAGCGGCAGCCCAGTATCGGTGGGCACATGGCCCAACTGGACAAGACCTTTCCCACTCTCGACTGCTCAGCCTGCATCATGACGCCGAGAATGGTCGAAGTGGCCCGCCATCCCAATATCGAGTTGCTGACCTATTCTGAGGTCGAGTGGATCCGGGGCGAGGCGGGGAACTTTCGAGCGCGCATCCGCAAAAAGGCGCGGAGTGTAAATGAAAAGTGCACCAGTTGCGGCATCTGCGTCACCGAGTGCCCCGTCCGCAACGAGGCATACCTACCCGCGAGAGAAGCGGCGGAGGTACGGCCATGATCGAGACCCCTGTGCTAGACAAGATCCTGGATCGCTACGGACGCGACCCGGCCAACGTGATCTCTATCCTGCAGGACATCCAGGCCGAAGCCAATTGGCTACCGGAGGAGGATCTGCGTTACGTCTGTACCGAACTAGAAATCCCGCTCTCCAAGATGATGGCCTTAGCCACTTTTTACAAGGCCTTCAGCCTGAATCCACGGGGCAAGCACATCGTCTCGGTCTGCCTGGGTACGGCCTGCCACGTACGTGGCGCCGAGCGCATAGCGGGGGCCGTCGAGCGTGAGCTGGGCATCAAGGGCGGCGAGACCGACGCGGATCTACAATGGACGTTGGAGACGGTGGGCTGCCTGGGAGCCTGCGCGCTGGGGCCCATCGTCGTCGTCGATGGCGAGTACCACGGCCAGATGACGTCGGTCAAGGCCACCCGACTCCTGCAGAGGGTCAAAAAGGCGGATGGGAATGGTGCGGGCTAGGAGCAACCATCCATGATTCAAAAGATAGCAAGCCCCGACGAGCTAGTCAGACTGCAAGACAGTCTCAAGAGCCAGCGTGACCCGGACAAGCCGTGTGTCACTGTCTGCTCAGGGACGGGTTGCCAGGCTTACGGCTGCCAGACCATCACCGACGCCTTCCGCCGGGAGCTGGCGGCGCGTGACCTCGCCGACAGAGTGGACGTGCTGACGACTGGCTGTCACGGCTTTTGCGAGCGCGGCCCGGTGGTGATCATCAAACCGCAGGGCATCTTCTACGAGCGGATGAAACTCAAGGACGTGGCCGAGGTCGTCGAGGAGACGCTGGCCAACGATCGGATCATCGATCGACTGCTGTACAAACACCCCCAGACCGGGGAAGCGATCGTCCACGAGCACGAAGTGCCTTTCTACAAGTTCCAGCAGCGTGAACTGCTGTGGATGAATGCCCTGATCGACCCAACCAGCATTGAGGATTACATAGCCGTGGGGGGCTACAGCGCGTTGATGAAAGCTCTCCACGACATGACGCCCGACGAGGTACTGGACGCCGTCAAAAACTCGGGCCTGCGAGGCCGGGGTGGGGCCGGCTTTCCCACGGGTCGAAAGTGGGAAAGCTGCCGCCGGGCAGAAGGCGAGCTCAAGTACGTCATCTGCAACGCCGACGAGGGCGACCCCGGTGCCTACATGGACCGCAGCATCATGGAGGGCAATCCTCACAGCGTGCTGGAAGGCATGATCCTCGGCGCCTACGCTGTGGGGAATTGCAGACGTGGCTACATCTATGTGCGCAACGAGTACCCACTTGCGGTCAAGAACACAGACCTGGCCCTCGAGGCGGCGCGGGCCTATGGCCTGCTGGGCGAGAACATCGCCGGCTCCGGTTTTGGTTTTGATATCGAGATCCGGCGGGGCGGCGGAGCCTTTGTCTGCGGCGAATCGAGCGCGTTGATGCGCTCGTTGCAGGGCGATGTCGGTGAACCACAGGCCAAGTACGTGCGCTCGGTGGAAAAGGGGCTGAATGAGCAGCCGACCACCCTCAATAACGTCGAAACCTGGGCCAATGTACCACTCATCATCAACAAGGGCTGGGAGTGGTACGCCGGCATCGGAACCGAGGGCAGCAAGGGCACCAAGATCTTTTCGCTCGTGGGCAAGATCAACAACACCGGCCTGGTCGAAGTGCCCATGGGCGTGACACTGCGCAAGATCATTTTCGACATCGGCGGCGGCATCCCCGACGGCAAAAAGTTCAAAGCGGTGCAGACGGGTGGGCCGTCAGGCGGTTGCATCCCGGAGCACATGCTGGACCTGCCGGTGGATTTCGACGAGTTGGACAAGGTCGGCTCGATGATGGGCTCGGGCGGTATGATCGTCATGGACGAAGGCACTTGCATGGTTGACATTGCCCGGTACTTTCTCGATTTTCTCAAGGAAGAGTCGTGTGGCAAATGCGTGCCTTGCCGGGAGGGTGTTTATCGCAGCCTGGAGATCCTGAACCGCATCTGTGAGGGACAAGGTCGGGCCGACGACATCGCTCTGCTGGAAGAGTTGTCGGAGACGATCCTGGACTTTTCGCTTTGTGCACTGGGTCGTACGGCGCCCAATCCGGTGCTCTCGACGCTCAAATACTTCCGCGACGAGTATGAGGCCCACATCCACGAGCAGCGCTGCCCGGCAGGCGTGTGCAAGCCACTCATCGAGTACTGGATCGACCCGAACCTATGCACCGGCTGCGGGGCCTGCACACGGGTCTGCCCGCAGATGGGTATCGAGGGGGAAAAGAAAGCGCCCCACGTCGTCAACAAGATGCAGTGTATCAAGTGCGGTGCCTGCTACGACGTATGTCGCTTCCAGGCGATCGTGATCCGTTCGGGTGAAGCGCAGCCGGCGCCGGCCCTGGTGGAGGCGAACTGATGAGCGACCTGGTCCGAGTCAGGATAGACGGTCGGGAGGTGGAGGTTGAGCGGGATACGACGATCCTGCAGGCCGCCACCGACCTGGGCATCGAGATCCCGACCCTGTGCCACCACCCGGCTCTGGAGCCGTATGGTGCCTGCCGCCTGTGTACGGTCGAGGTCGTGGACCGGGGCTGGTCAAAGTTGGTGACCTCATGCAACTATCCCATCCGCAGCGAGATCGAGGTGATCACGTCTTCTGAGCGCGTGGTGCGAGGAAGACGCATGATCGTCGAGTTGTTATGGGCCCGCTGTCCGGAGGCGGAGGTCTTTCAGGCGCTGGGCGCGAGCTATGGGATCAAAGAGCCCCGCTTCGAGCTGCGGGAGGGTGAGCTGTGCTACCTGTGCGGGCTGTGCGTCCGCTTCTGCAACGAGGTGGTGGGCGCCAAGGCCATCAGCCTGGTCAGCCGGGGCGTGGAGCGCGAGGTGGGCACGCCCTTCTACGAGGTATCAGAGGCGTGCATCGCTTGCGGCGCCTGTGAATATGTGTGCCCCACGGGGGCCATCAAGGTCACCGACGTGACCGACAAGGAACCGCGCCCGCTGCTGCTCGATTTCGACATGAATCTGCGGGGCCGGGGCAACATCTATATCCCCTTCCCCCAGGCGGTGCCCAGCTGGCCGGTCATCGACCGCGAGCACTGCCTTCATTTCCAGGCCGGTACCTGTGGGGTGTGCAGCCAGGTCTGCCCGCCGGGTGCGGTGGATTATGAACAGGAGGACGAGTTCATCGAGGTTGATGTGGGGACCATCGTCGTCGCCACCGGCTACGATCTTTACTCATTGGAGAATCTGGGGGAATACGGCCACGGTCAGGTGCCGGATGTGATCGACGCCCTGGCCATGGAGCGGCTGCTGAGTTCCTCAGGGCCGACGTCGGGCATCGTGGAGCGCCCCTCTGATGGCAAGGAACCGAAAGAGGTGGTCTGGATCCAATGCGCCGGGTCGCGCGACCCGGAATTGGGGATGCCCTACTGCTCCAAAATCTGCTGCATGTATAGCGCCAAACAGGCCATGTTGTACAAGCACAAGATCCCTGACGGCCAGGCCTACGTCTTCTACATTGACATCCGCTCGGCAGGCAAGCGCTACGAGGAATTTATCCAGCGGACCATGGAAGAGGATGGGGTGCTCTACATCCGGGGCAAGGTCAGCAAGGTGTTCCGTGAGAACGGCCAGGTGATGGTCTGGGGGGTGGACACGCTCACAGGTCTGCCGGTGGAGGTGGCCGCCGACCTGGTAGTCGTCTCGCCGGCGATGGTCCCCTCGGAGGGCGCGCGAGAAATCGCCCAAATGCTGGACCTGGAGATGGACGAGTTCGGCTGGTGGACCGAGGCGGAGGGCAACCTGGCCCCGCTGGAGACGGGCCGGGCAGGCATCTTTTTGGCCGGCGCGGGCATCGGCCCCAAGGACATCCCCGAGACGGTGTCGCAGGGGAGTGGGGCGGCCGGCAAGGCGTTGTCGCTACTCAGCCGCTGGGGTGGGGTGGAAAGGCCCGAAGACTGATCAGGTTTGGGTGACGCTCTATCGCTGGTTCGTATAGAGATGAAAAGACCGGAGATCTCAAGGTAGTCGGATGAAGCGAATCGGAATCTTTGTCTGCCATTGTGGAACCAATATTGCCGGCACCGTGGACGTGAAGCGGGTGATCGAAGAGATCAACAAGTTCCCCGACGTGGCCTATGCCGTGGACTATAAATACATGTGCTCCGATCCGGGCCAGGCGCTCATCCGAGAGCATATCCAGAACGACCGGCTGGACGCCGTTGTCGTCGCTGCCTGCTCGCCGGCCATGCACGAGACCACCTTCCGCAAAACAGCCGAAGCGGCAGGCATCAACCCTTACCAGGCCGAGGTTGCCAACATTCGCGAGCAATCATCCTGGGTCCACATGAAGCAGCGGGCAGCAGCAACCAACAAAGCCATCGAGACGATCCACACCATCGTGGCCAAGGCACGCCACAATCAATCGCTGGTGCCCTTCCACCTGTCCCTGGTCAAGCGGGGCATGGTCATCGGCGGGGGTATCGCCGGGATGCAGGCAGCCCTCGACGTGGCCGACGCGGGCTATCCAGTGGTGCTCGTGGAAAGGTCGGATCGCCTGGGCGGGCGCATGGCCGAGCTTTCGGGCCTATACCTGAACTTTGACGCGGCGGCGAATCTACTCCAGCGCAAGATCGACGCCGTGCTAAATCACCCCAACATCCAGGTGATCACCGAGGCCGAGGTGGTGGAGGTTGGTGGCTATGTCGGCAATTTCGTCGTCAAGGTGGAACAGCAGGCGGAAGAGGCAGTGCCCTATACGTTTGACATCGGCGCCATCGTGGTAGCCACCGGCTACGACCTGTACGGCCAGGAGCAGATGGGGGAATATGGAGGAGGGCGCTACCCCGACGTGATCGACGGGCTTCAGTTCGAGGAGATGCTGCGGCCGGACGGCCCCACCGGAGGGCAGATCCGCCGGCCCTCGGATGGGCAGGTACCCAAAGAGGTGGTCTGGGTGCAGTGCGCCGGCTCCCGAGACCCGGAGTTGCATCTCCCCTACTGCTCGAAAGTATGCTGCATGTACGTGGCCAAGCAGTCGATGGCCTATAAACAACGCGTGCCCGATGGCCAGGCCACGGTCTTTTACATTGACATCCGTACCCAGGGCAAGGGCTACGAAGAATTCGCCCAGCGGGCCATGGAAGAATACGACGTGCTCTACGTACGGGGCAAGGCATCCAAAGTCTTCCGGGAGCCTGCGACGAACGGCGGCGAGCCGGGCGGACATGTGACTGTCTGGGGGGTGGACACGCTGACTGGACTGCCGCTGGAGGTCGAGGCGGATCTGGTGGTGCTGGCCACGGCCACGATCCCCCGCACCGATTCGACGGAAGTGGGCCAGCGACTGCGGGTTAGCACCGACGAGCACGGCTTTTTCAGCGAGGTACACCCCAAGCTCCGGCCCCTGGAGAGTGCGACGGCGGGCATGTTCTTCGCTGGCGCAGCGCAGTTCCCCAAAGACATCCCGGAGACGGTTGCCCAGGCCAGCGGTGCGGCCGCCAAGGTGCTGAAGCTTTTTGCACAACGGATGATGGTCCAGGAACCGACCATCGCCTACGTGGAGGCCGAGCTTTGCTCTGGCTGCGGGCTGTGTGTGCCATCCTGTCCCTACGAGGCCCGCCTCATGCACGACTGGCAGCACATTGCCACCGTCAACACGGCCCTATGCCAGGGCTGCGGGGCCTGCGCGATGGTCTGCCCCAACAAGGCTTGCCAAGTGCGCAATCTGACACAGAGACAGATTCTGTCCATGGTGGAAGCCTATCTTTAGCAGCAGCTGACAAGAGAGGGACAATGGAGCCCAATCTGAATTTCATCGACCAGGTGAGCGAATTGAGCCAGCAGAACGTGCAGCGCTGCTACTACTGCCTGCGCTGCTCCGCCGGCTGCCCGGCTGCCTACGCCATGGAATACACCCCGGCCCAGATCCTGCGCCTGGTCCAACTGGGCCAGCGCGACCCGCTCCTGCGCTCCTCCGCCATCTGGCTCTGCATCGGCTGCGAGACCTGCGGCACCCGCTGCCCCAACGAGATCCACGCCGGTGCCGTCATCGACGCCCTGCGACAGATCGCCATCGCCCACGACGTGCCCGCCGCCGAGCGCTCGGTCCTCAAGCTCCACCAGGCCTTCCTCAACAGCATCCGCCGCTTCGGCCGCTTGCACGAGCTGTCCATGCTCCTCGAGCACAAGCTCACCAGCCGCGACCTCCTCAGCAACCTCGACATGGGCATCGACATGTTCATCAAAGGCAAGATCCACCCCCTGCCCAAACGTATCGAGGGCATGGAGGAGGTGAAAAAGCTGTTCGAGATGAAGGAGGGACAAGACATTGAGGATTAGGAATTGGGGATTAGGGATTGGGGATTCGTCCGGCATCTTGCGGAGTTGAGGTCACGATGACAGCACGGTATGCCTTCTATCCTGGCTGCACACTGCATTCCACCGGCGTCGAGTTCGGCGCCAGCACCGAGCTGGTCTGCGACGCTCTTGGTGTCGAGATGCTCGAGATCCCCGACTGGAACTGCTGCGGCGCCTCCTCGGCCCACAGCATGGACCACACCCTCTTTCTCGCCCTCCCGGCCCGCAACCTGGCCCAGGCCCAGGCGGTGGACACCGCCTCCGGCGACCCGCTGGACCTGGCCATTCCCTGCGCTGCCTGCTTCTCGCGCCTCGCCGCCGCCGACCTGGCCCTGCGCGACGACCCGGCCTTCCGGGCCAACGTCGAGTCGGTGCTGGACTTCCAGTACGAAGGCCGGGTGCGGCCACGGAACCTGCTCGACATCTTTGCCAACGATTTCAGCCGCCAGGCGCTGACGGCCAGGGTGACCAGGCCCCTGGAGGGGCTCAAGGTCGTCAGCTACTACGGCTGCCTGCTCATCCGCCCGCCCGAGTATACCCAGCGCTGGGACGACCCCGAGCACCCCCAGACCATGGACTATGTCCTGGAACTGATGGGCGCCCAGCCCCTGCCCTGGAGCTATGGCATCGACTGCTGCGGCGGCAGCCTGACCCTCAACCGCAGCGACGTGGTCGTCCACCTGGTCGACAAGCTGGCCCAGGCCGCCCACGAGGCCGGCGCCGAGGCCATGGTCACCGCCTGCCCCATGTGCATGGCCAACGTCGATGGAAGACAGTTGTATCGCGGCGGCCCGCCCCTGCCGCGGCCGCCCAAACCGGGCTACCAGCCCCTGCCCATCTTTTACTTCACCGAGCTGATGGCCCTGGCCTATGGCCTGTCCCTCAACAAGGTGTTGGGCAAGCACCTGGTCAACCCCAAACCGCTCC
>JASFHU010000001.1:0-51686 GCA_050123055.1 Anaerolineae bacterium | reverse complement strand
CACCATCCACCAACTGGAAGGACTGGATCCCCTGCTGGATGAGATCGACCGCCGCCACGCCCAGTATCTCCGTACTTCGCTGCGGCAGGTGCGCTACCAACTGGTCAACGCCGAGGGCAGCTTCAAAGAGCGCCTGGTCGTTTTGGGCCGCAACCTGGCCGCCCTACTGGACGAGGGCGAGCGCTGGCTACCAGAAGAGATGCCCACCCTACAGGCAGCCTCCCTGCGCGCGCCGGACATCAACAGCTTCTACACGCCGCCGCGGCACAGGGCGCCCTTCTTG
Source organism: Anaerolineae bacterium (assembly GCA_050123055.1). GTDB lineage: Bacteria > Chloroflexota > Anaerolineae > JAAYZQ01 > JAAYZQ01 > JASFHU01. The sequence goes on along the minus strand of JASFHU010000001.1, from coordinate 51,403 downwards.
CCGGAACCGGTCATCGTCCCTCTGCTCGATCCCCTGGACGCGGATGCCCTGCGTGCTTTGACCCTGCGGGAGATCAGCCAGACACTCACACCTGAAAAGATCAACGGCTACGTCATGGACCTCTTCAACGGTCACCGCCAACTCCACGTCCGCGATCTGCCTGCCGATCTGTTCGACGACCTGCCCTGGTTCATCCACGTCGTCGCCTACGGCAACCACCCCGACACAGAGTACGACGTCGAGCCCTTGCCTGGCGAGCCGGTCCCGGCCGGGCCGTACCGAGTCAGACCATTCCAACTGGTCAAGCCACTTTTCGGGACACCGGGCCTCTCGGATGCCCGTCGCTAGAGCGAAACTTGACTGGGTCCGTGGAGTCCGGATCCCAGCCACTAGGAGGTGAGCGGGATGGAGTTTACCACCCAATCGATACTGGAAAAGACCGCACTGCCCGACAAGGTGCGCCGCGAGGTGCCCCGGGTGATGAACCGCCTGCTGGGCGGGACCTTTCTCTACCGGGAGGATGAGGCCAGCAAAGAGGACTATTACCTGGTCTACCGCCACCGGCAGGTATTCGAGGCATTACTGGCCCTGTCTGGATTTGTCCTCCTGCACGACGAGTACCACCGCATCTTCCAGGTCGTCTCCGATTTTGGCTACTGCCGCCAGCGCTACAAGCTCGATGAGACGCTCATGATCACCGTCCTGCGCAAGCTTTACGAGGAGCAGGCCGAACGCCTCAGCCTGGCAGCCGACCCGGTGGTCACCATCGGCGAGGTACGTGAGGAGTACCGCACCATCACCGGCAAGGAGCGCGCCCTGGGCATCACCCAGTACGAGGACATCCTCAAGCGCCTGAAGCGCTTGGGACTGATCGAACCGCTGAATGGGCGCACTCTGGACGTTCGCGACAGCGAGGCGAGGTTGCGGCTCCGTGGGTCCGTGTCCATGATCTTGCCCGTCCAGACCGTGGATGAAATGGAGGCCTGGTTGCGAAAGTACCGTGTGGCAGAAGTGGAGGAGCAGGTATGAAAGAGCTCAAGCGCATTCGGCTCATCAACTGGCACCTGTTTGAGAATTCCACGATCACCTGCAACGGGACCACCTACTTTATCGGCACCAACGGCACCGGCAAGTCGACCATCCTCGACGCCATGCAGTTTGCCCTGGTGGGCGGCCAGCGTGACGTGAGGTTCAACCAGGCGGCCATGAGCGGCAGCCGCCGCACCCTGACCAGCTACGTGCGCGGCGAGCTGGGCACCGAGGGGCAGCGTTTCCTGCGCGGCGACTCGACGGGCGTGGTAGCCCTCGAGTTCTGCGAGGAGGATGCCACCCACTTTGTCCATGGTGCCGTCGTCGACGCCTACGAGGATGGTCGCTCGCCCAACGTGGTCTACTTTTTGGTCAATGGCGCGCCCCTCAACGACAATTGGTTCTTTCGCGCGCCCGGCAAGCTCTACGACAGCCGCGCCTTCCGCCGCCACCTGGAGCACTTTGCCCTGCCAGCCGGCAGCCGGGCACACCTCTTCACCCGGCTGGAGGACTATCGCTTTCACCTCCTCAACCGGCTGGGCCAGCTCAAGGACACCTTCCCGGCCAAGATCGTCAAGGGGCTGGCCTTTAGCCCGCTGACCAAGATCCGCGATTTTGTGCACAACTACCTCCTCGACGAAAACCTGGTGGACGTCCACGTGCTGCAGGAACAGTTGGAGACGTTGCGCCACTTTGAAGACCTGGCCGCCGACGTCCGCCAGCGCATAGAAGAACTGAACCGCATCGAGGAACTGGACCAGGAGCGGACAACCCAGCGCCGGAGGCGCATCACAAACGGCTACATCCGCCGCCACGCCCAGGGCGACCATCACCTGGCTGCCCTCGAGCTCCGGCGGCACGAGCTGGATGAGAAGCGTATGGATCTCAGCCGGGCCGAGCTGCGCCGCGGCAGCCTGGAGGAGAACCTGGGGTTTGCCCGCCAGGCGCTCCTTGACGCCCAGGTCGCCCTCCAGACCGATGCGACCGCTGCCCGCGAAGCAGCCCTGCGCCAGGAAATCGCCGCCCTGGAGGAGGAAGTGACCGCCCTCCGCGGCCACAGGCTCGAACTCAGCGACCTTGTGTCAAAAGAGCAATCTGCGACCGATGAACTGAGGACCCTGTTGCAGGAGGATGGGCTGGATGTGCCTGCGCCGCTGGACCGATTCGCCGAGCGGAAGGGGGGACTGGACGCCGAGCTGTTGGACGCCATCGCCAGCCTCCAGGTGGACCTGGCGATCCTGGGCGACGAGTACGCCCGGCAGCAGGCGCTGGTCGACGAGCAGGTGGTCCAACTCGGTCGCGAAGCGGAAGGCTTGAAGCGGGAGATCATTCAACTCCGCACCGGCGACCGCGACGTCAGCACCGACACTGAAGCGCCTCAGGCAGCCCGGTTGCGCCGCCTGCTGAGAGCCGAACTGGGCCTGGCTGCAGAGGAGGTCCCCTACTTGTGCACCCTGCTGCGTGTACCCGACGAATCGTGGCAGGACGCGATTGAGGGATTGCTGGGACGCAATCGCTTCCACCTGTTCGTCCCGCCGGAGCACTATGACGCGGCGATGGCCCTCTATCGACGCCGCCACCAGGACGGGCTCCACGGCGTGGGTCTGCTGGACGGCGAGCGGTTGGTGGCCAACACCCGCCCGGCCCGCGCCGGCACCCTGGCCCGCGAGGTCGAGACCGAGCACCCGGCAGCCCGTGCCTTTGTGGATCTGGTCCTGGGCAGCTACGTCAAGTGTGACACCCTGGAGGAACTGCGCGACCACCGCACCGCCGTCAGCCGAGACTGTTTTGTCCGGCGCACTTACACCACCAGCCACCTGAACCCGCGCATCTACCGCCGTTGGTTTATCGGCGAGCGGGCGCTCCCCCGCCAGATCGAGGAGCGCGAGAGCCAGTTGACCGCCATCGCCCAAGAGATGGCCGCCCTGCAGGTACGTTCGGATGGCCTGGCCCAGCGCCTGACCCTGACCCGCGACAAGGTGCGCCTCTTCTACCACCTGGAGCGCGATCTTCCGGCCGTCGCCCCCCTTCCCGCACGGGAGCAACAGATGGCTGACCTGCAGGCCGAGCTGGCAGGCCTGAATACCCAGACGATCGAGACGCTGCGAGCCGCGGTAGAGCAACACCAGGCCAAAGTGGACGACCTGCAAGGCCAGTTCAGCCAGCTAGAGCGGGAGATTGGCCGCCTGGAGGAACAGGTAGCCACCCTGAACGATGCAACACTGCCCGGCTTGGAGCGGGCGGCGGACGAGGCTCTCCAGGACGCAGCGATCTTTCTCCAGGAAGAGGGCGCAGAAGAACTACTTGAGGATCTACAGCACGAGTATGAGCGCCGCCGCAAGCGCCAGCCCATCGAGACCATCCTGCACAATGCGGCACGGTACGAGGGTGACTATCAGACCGCCGAGAACCGGAGTCGCGACCGCTTGCGCGAGGCCAAACAGGCCTACAGCCTGGCCCATGACTTTGGCTTTGACAGCGACGAAGACGCTGCCCGCTATGTCCACGAGCGAGACAAGTTCGTCGAGTCAGAGCTTCCCCAGTACGAGGAGCGCATCGCCGAGCAGCGCGCCCTAGCCGAGCAGGAATTGGTGGAGAACTTTATCCACCGCCTGCGGGAGCAGATCGAAGATGCACGCCAGCAACTGGGCTATCTCAACGCTACCCTGTCGGCGCTCCGCTTCGGCGGCGAGCGCTTTGAGTTCATCACCAGGCCCGAGCCGTCGCTGCGTCAGGTGTATGGCCTGATCATGGACAGCCAGACGGTTCTGGGATCGAGCCTCTTCGATTCCGATTTTCGGCAGCGGCACCAGCAGGGTTGGGACCTGCTGTTCGAACGACTGACTGTCGGCCTGGACGACGACACAGACCGTGAGTTGCAGGAACTACAGGACTATCGCAACTACCTGCAATACGACATCCGCATCCACTATCCCAACGGCGACCGGGCACTGCTGAGCAAGATCAACGCCAAAAAGTCGGGCGGCGAGACTACCACGCCATTCTACGTAGCCATGGCCGCCTCCTTTGCCCAGGCCTACCGCCTCAACCAGCCTCGCCACGCCGATACGGTGCGCTTGGCCCTCTTTGACGAAGCATTCGGCAAGATGGATACCGCCCGTACGGCCAGCGCCCTCCAATTCATGGTCGATAGCCAGTTGCAGGTGATCTTGGCCACCCCGCCCGACAAGGCCGGCGGCCTATTGCCCTATGTGGATGCGGTACGCACCGTAGTGCGCAAGAACAATCACGCTTTTGTGATCGAGATCGACAAGGCGGAGATGATAAAACATCTGCAGGCGGAGCAGCGGGGGAATGGGCACGGATAGGGACGGAAACACCATGTCTCAGTTATTGTCCTTCACGCCTACGCGCGACGTAGCCACCATCCTGAACAACCTGCTCGACCAGTACGAGCGGCGCCAGGATCCTCGCGCCCGCATCATCCGCTGCGATCTCGAGGCGCTGGACCTTACCGGCTATACCAGTCAACTGGACCCCGAGCCGCGCCAGGTGGCCAATGAGCAGTTCTGGCGGTTGGAGCGCTCCGGCCTGGTAGATTTGACCTGGCTACCTGGCGAGACCGGCCATTTGCTGGAATCTGCCACGCTCAACCCGGACCGCGCCGGTGACGCCTTTGCCCTGCTGGGCCGCACTACTCTGGCCGAGCGCCGCGCTCGACTGCGCGACCTCCTGTTGAGTGACCGGTACCGGATCGACGGCTGGCGGCTCCGGGCGGTGCAGCACACCCTGAAGCAGCTCAAGGAGGAGCGCTCGCCCGCACCCTTTTCCCTCACCGACGAGGATCACAACCGCGACCTGTTGGCCGCCCTGGTGGCTCTGGGCGACGTGGTCGAAGAGATGCCCATCCGCGTCTTCAGTGTGCGCCTCTTTAACGATAGCAAACGCTTCGACGCGCTCCGCAGGGCGGTGGTACACCTGGCCCGCCGCCACGGACCCGACTGGCGCGAGTTGAGACCTCACGAGGTACTCTTGGAATTGGGGCTGGTCTCCAACCCCGGCCACATCTACCTCTATGGCCCCTGGCGGTTGGTCGATCGCCGGGGCGTCGCCCATGACCTGCGCGACTTTGAACCATCGGTGGGCCTCCCAGCGCGACTCGCGGCGGGGGTCCAGGAGGTCACTGTGGATGCCCAGCAAGTGGTGTGCGTCGAGAACCTGACGCCGCTCTATGAGCTGATCCGCCGCGAGCCGGCGGGTCTGGCCGCGCTCTACTTGGGGGGTAATCCCTCGCCCTCCTGCCGCCACCTGCTGCAAACTCTTTCCCAGGGCCTCCCAGAGCGCGTTCCGCTGCTGGTCTGGGCCGATCTGGACTGCGGAGGCCTGAGTATCCTGGCCCAGTTGCGGCGGCTGGTCTCCCCCCGTTTCAGACCCTACCGGATGGATATGGATACACTCAATGCCTACGCCCTTTGGGCCAAACCCCTGAGCCCTGCCGACGAGCGCCGGCTGGCTCGCTTGACCCACCACCCCCATCTGGCCGACATGTCGGAGCTCATCCAATACATGCTAGCCCGAGGTCTAAAGCTAGAACAGGAAGCAGTAGTGGCCGGTAGCTCGCGAACTTGAGACGGAATGGCGTCCCTGGCCATCGTTTCTTGGATCCCTCAGGGTTGCTGCATGGTCGCCTGACGAGCGCGAGAAACCTCTATAGGGACACTTTCCAAAACCCTATGATTTTTTCCACTGGCACTTGACAGATTCCGCAAATCGGATATAATGGGAGCAATAGAAGATCGAGAACACGTCGACCAGGACGAGTAGGCGGCGGAAAGCGCCAGAGAGTGCGGGTCACCGGCTGCAAGCCTGCATCGCCAGAAACTGTCGAAAACCCCCTGGGAGTGGGCCCTTCAAATCGCCGCAGGCGAGAGTATAGGGCTCCGGATGGCCCCGTTGCCGGCCTTGGAGATGGCCAGCCGCCGGCTGGCTGAATTGGGTGGAACCGCGTGAGCTTGCCTCTCGCCCCATGGGCGAGGGCTTTTTTGTTGTCCTGAAAGGGGGTGGTGGCGTTGACCGACGACGATGGCAACACCGATACTGGTTGGACCCAAGCTGCAACGGGCAATCCCATCGCCCCGTTGCCCATCTGACACCTGAGGAGGTTTGAACCATGGCATCTGAGAAGAAAAATGACGAACAACTATACAAGTTACGGCACTCCACGGCCCATGTGATGGCCGAGGCGGTGCTGGACATGTTCCCGGAGGGCAAGCTGGCCTTTGGCCCGCCCATCGAGAACGGTTTCTACTACGATTTCGACCTGCCGCGGTCGCTGACGCCCGAAGATCTGGTCGAAATCGAAAAGCGGATGAGGGAGAGCATCCAGGGCAAGTATCCCTTTGAGTACCGCGAGGTCGACGTCGGCGAGGCCAAGGCGATGTTTGCCGACCAGCCCTTCAAGATCGACCAGATCGACAAGCTCTCTTCGGGCGAGGAGGACGAGGATGGCATGTCGGCTGCTGGGGCTGGCGCCGAGCCGGTCAGCCACATGGGCATCTACTCGCACCGCAACTTTACCGATCTCTGCCGGGGTCCGCACCTGGAGAACACGGGTGAGATCCCGCCCAAAGCCTTCAAGCTGCTGAACATCGCCGGCGCCTACTGGCGTGGTGACGAGAACCAGCCAATGCTGCAGCGCATCTATGGCACGGTCTGGGAGAACCAGGACGAGCTGGAGGACTATCTCTGGCGGCTCGAGGAGGCTGCCCGGCGCGATCACCGCAAACTGGGCAAGCAACTGGACCTGTTCAGCATCCAGGAGGCCGGGGGCCCGGGCTTGATCTGCTGGCATCCCAAAGGCTCACGTATCCGCAGGCTCATCGAGGAATTCTGGTACCAGGAGCATGACCGGGGGGGATACGAAATCGTCTATACCCCCCACGTTGGAAAGGCCGATCTGTGGTCGGTCAGTGGGCACCTGGACTTTTACCGGGAGAGCATGTACCCTTCGATGGACGTGGAGGGGCAGGAGTACTTTATCAAGCCCATGAACTGCCCCTATCAGATCCTGGTCTACAACTCGCGCCGACGCTCTTACCGGGAGCTGCCCCTGCGTTGGGCGGAGCTGGGCACGGTCTATCGCTACGAGCGCAGTGGTGTGCTGCACGGTTTGCTCCGGGTGCGCGGCTTTACGATCGACGATGCCCACATCATCTGCCGGCCCGATCAGGTTGAGGACGAGATCGCGGCGGTCTATGACTTTAGCCTGGGCATGCTGCGGGCCTTTGGGTTCGAGGATTTCGCCATCTATCTGGCCACGCGCCCCGAACACTATGTCGGGGTGCCGGAGCGCTGGCTGCAGGGGGAGCAGGCGCTGGACAGGGCTCTGAAGGCCCAGGGATTGCCCTACAAAGTTGACGAAGGGGGCGGCGCCTTTTACGGCCCCAAGATCGACATCAAGGTGAAGGATGCCCTGGGACGGGAGTGGCAGACGTCGACGATCCAGTTCGATTTCAACCTGCCGGAGCGGTTCGAGATGAGCTACATCGGCGAGGATGGCCAGGAACACCAGCCTTACGTAGTGCACCGGGCGCTGCTGGGATCGCTGGAGCGCTTTTTCGGCACGTTGATCGAACACTATGGCGGCGCCTTTCCAGCCTGGCTGGCACCGGTGCAGGTGGTGCTGATCCCCATCGCCGACCGGCACGGCGAGTATGCCCACCAGGTGGCTGCCGAGCTCGGTGCGGCCGGGCTACGGGTGGAGGTGAATGATTCCAGCGACCGGATGCAGGCCAAGATCCGCGACGCCCAGCTCCAAAAGGTACCTTACATGCTGGTCATGGGCGACCGCGAGGTAAAGGCCGGCGCCGTGGCCGTGCGGCTGCGCGACGGTCAGGATCTGGGCGCCCAGCCCCTGGCCGATTTCATCGCCATGGCCCAGGCCGCTGTGGCCGAAAAGCGAGATCTGTAATCCATCATCAGTAGACCGCAATGGCTCGCAGTGGATCGCGTGCAACCTGCAGTTGCCATCCGCTGCAGTTCTGCCGGATCTGGCGATCCGGCCGGAGCAGACTGCGGTATACCGATCATACACGTCTCCTCTCCCATTTGACCGCGTTGGGGTTTTGAGGTATAATGCTGCTCAAGTTGGTGGGCATTGTCGCCCGGGAGGGTCAGAGACCCTTGTGTGAGTTGTGAACCATGAGGAGGAGTAGAGATTAGCAGAAGCAGAACACGAGTCAATGGTGCCATCAGGGCGCCACAGTTGCGCGTCATCGATTCCGATGGCAAGCAGCTCGGCATCCTTCCGCGGAGGGAGGCGCTCCGCCTGGCTGAAGAGCGATCCCTGGATCTGGTCGAGGTCGCGCCCAACGCCAATCCTCCGGTCGCCAAGCTGATGGACTTTGGCAAGTACCAGTATGATCGGGCCAAGCGCGAGCGGGAAGCACGCAAGTCGGTAAAAAAGGTTGAAGTCAAAGAAGTCCGCTTGCGGCCCAAGACCGACGAGCATGACGTCAACTTTAAGATCCGTCAGGCTCGATCATTCCTGGAAGCGGGTGCCAAGGTCAAGGTCCGTATGCGGTTTCGAGGCCGCGAGATCTATAATCTCGACGTTGCCAAGAAGCAGTTTGACCACTTTGTCAGCGAGTTGGCGGATGTGGGGACCGTTGAACAGCGGCCAAGTTTCGAGGGGCGTACGATGTTGATGATTGTGGCTCCTGGTACGAGCCGCAAGTGAGGCACAGGAACAGGCACATGGGTTGACAGCGTTTGCGTTTTCTGCTCAACTTTGTGACGTATTGGATCCAGACCGATATTGCCCCTGAGCAGGATGGGGGCAATCGTTTTGTAAGGAGGACGTAATGCCAAAGATCAAGACCTATAAAGGCGCGGCCAAGCGATTCAAGTATACGGGATCGGGCAAGTTGATGCGAACCAAGATCGGCAAGAGTCACCTGCGCCGCAAGAAGAGCAAGCGCGTGAAACGCCAGTTCGACGAGATGCACGAGGTCACGGACAGGGCAACGCAGAAGCGGGTCCGCAAGCTGGCCCCTTACCTGAAGAAAAAGTAGTAGTCAGAGGAGAATCAAGTGCCGAGAGTAAAGGGGGGTCCCCGGACCCGACGACGACATAACAAAGTTCTGAAATACACCAAAGGCCAATTTGGAGGCAAGCACCGCCTGTGGCGACGGGGCAACGAGGCCATGCTCAAGTCGCTGTGGTACGTGTACCGCGACCGGCGCAACCGCAAGCGCGATTTCCGTCGCCTGTGGATCGCCCGCATCAATGCAGCCTCGCGTCTGAACGGTCTGTCCTACAGTCGCCTCATCCATGGGCTGAAGGAGGCCAACATCGAGCTGGATCGGAAGATCCTGGCCGACCTGGCAGTGCACGACCAGGCTACTTTTGCCCAGATCGTAGAGGCTGCCAAAGGCTAAACTCCAGGGCAGGTTCGCAGGGTGGCGACCGAGCCGGCGATCGGCGGCTCACAACATTGATGATCACCAGCACGCAGAACCAACGGGTGAAGTATATTCGGTCCCTCGTGAGGCGGCGGGTCCGCCAGCGAGAGGGCCGTTTTTCTGTTGAGGGCACACGCCTGGTGGACGAAGTGGTGAGGGCGGGCATCAGGCCCGCTCTTGTCTTTCATACCGAGGCCTGGGCCACCACGCCAGCCGGACAGCGCCTGCTGCCTGAACTGAAACAGGCAGACCAGGGCGGCTGGCTGGTTAGCGAAGCGGTGATGGCCGCCTCTGCAGACACCCAGACACCCCAGGGAGTGCTGGCCGTGGTGCCCTTCGTGGACCTGCCTCCCCGGTCGGGCCTGATCTTGGTCCTCGACCGGGTCCGCGACCCCGGCAACCTGGGCACCATCCTTCGCTCGGCCGAGGCGGCGGGCGTGGGCCAGGTTCTACTCGCCCCGGGCACGGTGGACGCTTATAACCCCAAGGTCGTGCGGGGGGCGATGGGCGCGCATTTTCGCCTGCCGGTGGCGACCCTCGACTGGCCGGCCATCGGCCAGCGGGTGGCCGGGCGGGCCGTGTGGCTGGCCGACGCGGCGGGCGAGATCGCCTACGAGGCGGTAGACTGGACGCAGCCGGCTGCATTGATCGTCGGCGGCGAGGCAGCCGGAGCCGGGAAGGAGGCCGCAGCCCTGGTCACGGGCCGGGTCTCGATCCCCATGACCGGCGGGGCTGAATCGCTCAACGTGGCGATGGCAGCGACCGTACTCCTGTTCGAGGCAGCCCGGCAGCATAGGAGAAGATCATGAACATTCGCTCGGTGACCTGTTTCGTCAATGCCGGCGATCCTGCGACGCAAGCTCCCGTGGTTCGGGCGGCGGGTGAACTGGCCCGCCGGGCCGGGGACGCCCTGGAGGAGGCGGGGTTCCCGGTGCAGACCAGACGATTGGCGACGCAGCCACTCTCCCACCTGCCGGGCGACCCGCTGCAACTGGCCACCGAACTGTGGGACCAGAGCACGGTGGCTGGATTTGACTACCTATCACTTGGCCCTGTCCTGGCCGACATCCCGCAGGCAGACCTGTCTCGCCTGGAAACGATCCCCGACCTGATCCGGGCGACAGAGACCGTGTTCGCCGGGGTGCTCGTGGCGGACAAGGGCCAGGGCTACCATCTGGACGCCATCCGGCGGACGGCGGCAATCGTCCACGAGATCGCCCACACCAGCGAACTGGGTTTTGGCAATCTGCGGCTGACCGTGCTGGCCAACGTGGGGCCGCACTCGCCCTTTTTCCCGGCCGCCTACCACGATGGTGGGGCGCCGGCCCTGGCCATCGCTACCGAGTCGGCGGACCTGGCGGTGGCCGCCTTCAAGCAAGCAGGCTCGCTGGACGAGGCGCGGGCGCGACTGACCGCGGCCGTCACTGAGGCCGGCGGGCGGATCGCGGACCTCGTCGGCCCCCTGGCCGAGGGCAAGAACCACCGCTTTCCCGGGATCGACTGTTCGCTGGCCCCCTTTCCCGAAGAAGCGCGCAGCATCGGCGCGGCGGTGGAGCGGCTGGGGGTGGATCGCTTTGGCGCAGCGGGGACGCTGTTCGTCGCTGCGCTATTGACCGACTGCTTGCGCCAGGCCCGGTATCCTCGCTGTGGCTTCAACGGCCTGATGCTGCCTGTCTTGGAGGACGCCACGCTGGCCGCCCGCAGCCGGGAGGGGCTGTTCACGGTGAACGACCTGCTGCTCTATTCGGCGGTGTGTGGCACCGGGCTGGATACGGTGCCCCTGCCCGGCGATGTGAGCGAGGAGGAATTGGCCGGCATCCTGCTGGACGTGGCGGCACTGGCACTGCGCCTGGACAAGCCGTTGACGGCGCGCTTGATGCCGATCCCGGGAGCACAAGCAGGGGATCTGACCGAATTCGACTTTGCCTACTTTGCCAACGGGCGGGTGCTGGATGTTAAGGGGCTGGGCAGCCGGGAACTATTTGCGCGGGATGGGTGGCTGGCGTCTTGAGTCTGAAACGGTTCGAGACTGCTCATTCTTGCCAAACCTCAGCCATACTCGCCATATATCTCCACCAACCGCGTGTAGACCTCTTCTGAATTCTCGATCCTTCTGGCCAGTATCCTTTCCTCCGGCGGGAAAGCCAGGAAGGGCCAGTCCTGCGGGCCGCCCAGCCCGCCGTGGGAGGCCACCTGCTCCTCAAAGCAGATCACCTGCTTGCCATCCCAGGTGCCCAGGAGGATGAGGTCGCCGGCGTGGGGAAAGCGCGCCACCCGCGCCACCTGCTCCGCGGCCCAGCCAGGCTCGGCAAGGTCTTCCAGCGGGTTCTCCCCTTCCAATCGCTCCTCCTTCGGACCGATCCAGAGGGTGCCGGCCCGACCGGCGATGACTACGTCCTCCCCATCCCGGCCCACCACCAACCCGATGCCTGGGTGGGCGATGAGCGTCTCCAGCAGGGCAGGATACAGAAGTGCCACCTCGCTGAGGTCCATCGGACGGGGGGTCACGTTCAGGTAGATGTGCGATAGCGAGCCCGAATTGCGCACGACGATGTCGCTCCGGCGGTGCAGGTCCCACCCGGCCGAAAGGGCCTCGTCCAGTAGGCGATCCTCCAACCGCTGCCGGGTGGCCCGCAACAACTGCGCCGATAGGGGGCTGCGGGGGCGGTCCTCCAAGCCCCGGATCTCTTCCAGCAAAAAGTGCACACGCGCTTCGGGCAGCCCCTCGCTCTCTCCGGAGCTTTCGCCGGTCTGGACCTCCTGGCCCGTATGGTCGGCCAGGAACTCCTGCAAGGTCTGTCCATATGCCCGCAGGAAGGGCAGCGAGGGTGTCATGCCGTGGTCCGAGAGGACGTATAGATCGTAGTCGCGCTGCCCATAGATCTGCCGCATCCGGTCGAGCTGCCGGATCTGATTGTCGATGCCGCGCAGCGCCCGGAGGGCCTCCGGACTGTTGGCCCCAAAATGGTGAGCGATCTCGTCGTAGCCGGTGTAGGCCGCATAGATGGCCGGCATGCCGCGATAGATGTCAACCATCGCGCTAAAGGTAGTGACCTCTCGGAAGATGATGTTATTGAAGATCTCTAGCAGGGGGCCAAAGAAGGTAAAGTGGGAGCCACGGGGACGCACCCTGATCCACGTGGCAAAGCGCTTGACCACGTAGACCAGCCACGACCACAACGACAGGGCGACTACCCGGATCAGGCGAAGGGGGCTCAGGCCAAAGAGGATCAAAAAACCGATCCCGCGGACGTTCTCAAACAGACGGTGCCGGCCCAATGCCGAGAGGGTAAAGAGCGACAGCCGCGCGTCGCCGTCGAACATGTTGGTATAGCTGGATCCGCCCCGTAGGAGGCCGGCCCGTCCGGCAGCGATGCGCTTCTGGACCGCCCGTGTTGCGCCGGGCAGCTTGCACATGATCGACTCGCCGGTCGCCTTGTCGTACCAGCGAAAGCCGGGAATGTCCCAGTTGTTGCCATAGAGGATGCCCGCCTGGGAAGCGGGCGTTGTGCTGGGCAGACCACACCGCCAGCGAGCCAGCCTCAACTTGCGATCCGTCAGCAGGCGGGCCAGGTAGGGCATATAGCCTTCGCTCAAGGCCTGGCGCAAATAGTCGTAGGCCAGGCCGTCGATCTCGACGATGACAAAGCCCCGCCGGCCCTCCTCTCCCTCCTGGGTAGAACGACCCAGTTGGCGGGCCGCTGCCCCATACTTGCGCCGGTAGTACCAGGCAGCAAGGGCATTGAACAGGTCGATGATCCAGCGGTGAGGCCAGGTCATGGCTCACATCCCCAACTCTTTACACAACCAGGACGATCCCCGTCGTTGTTAACACGGTGCCGACCAGCGTCCAGCGCGTTGGCCGTTCGCGCAACCAGAGTATCGAAAAGGGCAGGGCCAGAAAGGGCGAGGTAGAAGCCAGGACAGCATTCTTCCCTGCGCCGATCGTCTGGATGGCCATGATGAATAGGAGGGTGCCGATCCCCGTCCCGAGCAGGCTGGCGACCATGATAATGGCCCACGACTTTCTGTCCAGGCCCTTCAGTTCATGCCACTGTCCCCGCACCGTGGTGAGTCCCAGCAACATCAACATGGCCAGCGGCTGGCGGACACTGTTGGCCACGACGGAATGCACACCCTCGGTCGCCGGCTTGAGAGACACCTGTCCGATCGCCCACAACACCGACACCAGCAAGGCCATCAGGAGCCCCGTCCGGCGAGCGGATGGGGAAACCGACAGGCCCTGGTCAGCCGGGCTGCTGGACCGGCTGACCAGGACCACACCCACAACCACCAGCAATGCTCCCAGAACCAGGGGCCAGCTCAGCGGCTCGCCCACAAAGAACGAGGCGAGGATCACCGCCCAGAGAGGATTGATGCTGGACACGGGCATGGCCCACGACACCCCTGCCAGGTCCATACTACGGAAGTACAAAGTATCGCCCACAACCAACAAGGCCAGTACCGAGACCACCAACCAGAGCCAGGAGGACGGCGGGATCGCCGCCAGGGCCTCGAGACCGCCATAGAAGGGCAGCAGGACCAAAAAGAGCGCGGCCGAGAACATACAGCGGACCATGTTCAAGGGTACGACGTGGATCCGTTTGGCCCCTATGGCCAGCAGCACGCTGCCCAGGGCCCAACAGAGAGCGCTGAGCAGGCCAAGCAGTTCACCGCTCACCCCGCCTCCCGCGGGGGTCCCGCCTCCGGCGGAGGCATTGCCTCCGTACCAGGCATCCTGCCTGCAGGAGGCGCCACCTTCGTACCAGGCACCTTGCCTGCAGGAGGCGCCGCCTCTGTACCAGGCACCTTGCCTGCAGGAGGCGCAGCTTCCAGCAGGTCGAGGAATGCCTGAACACGGTTCTTGATCGGCTCGTCGGCATAGAGCCGTGTGTCGCACATATCGGCTTCCAGGATCAGGCCCGGCACGCCGGTGCGCTGGCCCACCTGCTCCAGGAGCTCGTACTGTCCCAACGAGTAGGGCTTGCAGGAGCGATTGGAATGAAAGACCATGCCGTCCACGGCGAACCGTTCCACCATGCCGGTCATCATATCTGCGCGCGCCTGAAGGCTCTGGTTGATATAGACGGTCGAGTAGGTGCGGGCCAGGCCCAAGATCGGCTCGTCCGTATCGACTGAAACCGACCAGGCGTTGGTGTAGGTGTCGACCACAAAGCAGGCCCCATCACTGGAAAAGAGGTTGAAGAGCCGGAAGAGGCGGTACCAGATGGCGATATTGTCCCACAGGAGGCGATAGCGCTCCTCCATGAGCGCCCCTTCGCCGCGGGCCACGCGCTCCTCCACCTCGGCCTTGAGCTTCTGGTAGAAGGTCACGGCATCCTTGGTGCCGCGCAGGACGACGATGGGCGCCATGGTCAGAAAGAGGTCGGGCGCGTTGAGGGGAGAAGGCCGGGCCTGGCACAGCTCGCGGATCTCGCGCCACAGGGTCACGGCCTGGTTGGAGAGCTGCAGGACCTCGGCAAACTGTTTTTTCTTCAGTTTGCGACCGGTATGCTGGGTGACCCAGGCGATCAGTTCCTCCAACTGGGCGGCGACATATTGGACGGTATGGTCGGGCAACCCAGGCTCGTGCTGGTAGGGAGCGTCGAGGAGGAAAAAGGGCACGTCGAGCTCCTGGGCCAGGGCCTGGTACCACTTGATGACCGTGCCACAGATGTTGTTACTGGCCACCAGCAGGTCGGGCTTGGGCAAGCCGCCCTGAGGTGCGTTCCGGGGATCCATCACCGAGCCGATGTGGCAGCGGGCGTAGGAGCAGAGATCGGGGCTGTAGCCCACCTCCTCGGCCACCTGGGCCAGGGGCACAGCCGCCCGCTGGGCGCCGACCAGCGCGCCATAGTTCTCCGGATAGACCGTGGCCACGCCCATGCCGGTTAGAATCTCGACCGGCGCGCCGCTGGTCACCCAGGCCAGGGGGCGTAGCTTGCCCACCACCTTGCGCGTGGCATAGTAGCGCGTCATCAGGCGGGTCAGGTCTTTGGAAGTGGCCAGTTTGCGAAATTTGCGCGCCATGCCTTACCCTCAAAGGAGTGGATTGCTCGGATCGGCTCAGCTTGTCCTCGATAGCTCAAGGCAGCCAATATGTTCGTGGCCCACCAGGGACGAAAATGCCCCCAACAAGTTGGGGCGTCCGGAGTCCCAGACTTGTCTGGGCGTTATCGAGGAAGCCTTGAGCCTATTCCTATACAACATGTATTATACCACACCCAATCCCGTCAACCAAACAGTGAACGCAAACGTCATCGTTCCCGTTTGGGCAGAAACAGCAGGAAGGGCAGGCCGCCCAGCGTGATCAGGGCGCAGACCAGGAACGATGTCCGCATGCCCCACAGGTCGCCCATGGCACCTACGGCGATCACTACGCCCGAGCGGATCAAGAAGCTGATCGACATATAGACGCCGTTGGCCAGGGCCCGGTGCTCGGGAAAGCTCTCCTGCACCAGGGCCATGATGACCGGGGTGACGGACAGCGCGGCCAGCCCCAGGGCCAGCAACAGGGGAAAGCGCAGCCAGTCATCCACGACTAGAAACAGGAGCATGAGAGCCGGCGTGGCCACGAGCGATACGAGCAGGATCAGGCGGCGGCCCCAGCGATCGCTCAACGAGCCCCCCATCAGCGCGCCCACTATCCCGGCTGCCTCCAGCGCCGCCAGCGCCAGGCCGGCCAGCCAGAGCTCGGCCCCTTCCTCAGCCAGAAAGGTGGGCAGATAGGTGGTCAGCGCCGCCGACATAAAGGCGCGCACAAAGAGGATGCCCGTTAGCGGCACCAGCAGCGGCGCCATGGCGCGCAACGCCTGCCGCCAGGGCAGCCCCGGACCCAGGTTCGTGGGCTGTGCATCTATATCCCTGAGCCAGATAAAGAGAAGGAACGAGGTCAACCAGCCGCCGACCATCAGCCAGGGGGTATGCGACAGATCGTCCGGCCAATAGCGGAAATAGACAGCGATCAACAACGGTCCCAGGGTCCGGCCCAGCTCGCCGCCGACCATCCAGATGCCCATGCCCCGGCCCAGGCGATTGCCCGACAGACGACCGGCGATCACCGGCCCGACCGAGTGCAACGTGGCCGAACTGAGACCGGCCACCGTCAGCAGCAGCGCCAGGACAGCATAGCTCGGCGCCACGCCCAGCAGGCTCATGACCGTGGCTGAAACGGCGGGCGCCAGGATGACCCCATAGCGCAGGCTGGCCCGGTCGGCCAGATAGCCGATGAATGGCTGGAGAAGCGAGGGAGCCTGCACAAAGACCGTCAGTAGTCCGGCCTGGGTCTTGGACAGGGACATGTTCGCAATAAAGGCGGGCAGGAGCGGAGATAGAAAGCCGGTATAGGTATCGTGGACCGCGTGCCCGGCAGAGACGGTGACTACGCGATCGGTCTGGAATCGTTCACTTTCGGCGACCTGAACGGCCGCCGCAGCATCAGCGGGCATGGTACCTCTCCTTGTCTGGCAGCAAAACCCGGTTCGGCCACGGGTGGATGCTGTCGCAGCCGGCTATCTAAAGATCCGGCCAGACAGGGAGGCAGTATACCACACTTTCAGGGGGCCTACCAAACAATGTCGACGGGTGTACCCACCGTGGCCCAGTTGTATAGGGTTTGGGCGTTCTGCGTGCTGAGGATGATACAGCCAAACGATACACGCTGCCCCAGGTAGCCTGCCCACAGCCGCTGGCCGTTGGCCTGGATGGGCAGGGCGTGGATGCCATTCTGAAGGCTCCCGGCCCAATAGATGCCCAGCCAATAGGGCATCTGCAGGTTCCAGGTGTAGGCATAGGCATTGGGGATCTTGTTCTGCACTTTGTACTTGCCCACCGCCGTATCTTGGCCGGGCCGCCCGGTAGAGACCACCCAGTTCCACAGCAGTTGCCCATTCTGGTACACGTACATCCGCTGGGCCGAGAGGTCGACGAGGATGCGCCTGGAAGCGACTCTGATCGCTGGCGCTGGCGCCGCTGAGATGTTTCCCCCGGACGGAATGCGCAGCCGCTGGCCGGGGTAGATATAGCTGGGGTTGGCCAGTCCGTTGGCCTGGCTGATGGCCCAGGCGGTCGTACCATAGCGGTAGGCGATGGAGGACAGGGTATCACCCCGCCGGACCGTATAAACCTGCCCCCCACCGCTTGCCTGGGTCACGGCCCGATTGCTTGCTCTACTGCCACCAGGGATGACGAGGCGCTGCCCGGTGTAGATGACGTTGGAGCCCAAGCCATTTGCCTGCCGGAGGGCGGCGATGGTGGTGCCGTGGCGCGTGGCGATGGACCAGAGCGTGTCGCCCCGCCGTACGGTATAGGCGCCGCCGGTCGCTGTGGCGGGGGCGCTCGTGGTGCCGCCGCTGCTCCTACCCCTGGGAATGATCAACCGCTGCCCGGCATAGATGTAGCTTGGATTCCGCAAGCCGTTGGCGCTCGAGATGGCCTGGACCGTGGTGCCATAGCGGGCAGCGATGGCGTACAGGGTCTCACCCCGCCGGACAACGTGGGCCTGGCCCTGCGCAGAGACTGGAGGCACCAGCAGGGCCATAGCCAGAACAGCGCTGATAAGAGCAAGCGGCAAACGCCGGATCAACAGATTCACTGCGAATCTCCTTCTTACTCTGAGAACATAGTATCTTTTCAATAGATCGGGGAAAGATGGGCCCTCACTTATTGAGAAGATAGAGAACTTACGACATAATACTCGAAATCGACAGTTTTGTCAAGGGTTTCGCTGACGTGGTTGATGAAAACTAGTGCTGGGCGGCGCAAATGAGCCTGTAGTTTGTAGTAACGACTTCAGTCGTTTCTGAGCGAGCCAAGCGACTGAGTCCGACCGTTGGTCGGCGGCCACTACGAACCCATGGCCTACTTGCGCCACGGTGCACTAGGTCCTCCTTCACCGGTAGGATCGACAGGATCAGGGGGCCCTGTCAGAGTCGCAGGATGCCCCCCGGCTGCAGCCCCGAGCTCGAGATCTGGCGATCTCTCGCGAGCGTTTCTGGCTGTTTCAGGATTTTGACAGGACCCTATCGCCTGGAGCGGAAGGGCTTGACAGGAACTGAGGTTGCCGGTATCATGGTCGGGGAGGGTACAGCCATGGGAACAGCCCGCCAAGCCGAACCGGTGAAGCTGATCGCCAGTCTGTTGACTGGGAATCTGTCCCTGCTGGACGGGGTGAAGGAGGCTTTGATCCGTGCCTTTGGCCCCATCGATTTCGAGAGCGAACTGCTGCCCTTTGACCACACCGACTATTACGCCGATGAGTTTGGACCCGGCTTGCAGCGGCAGATCGTGACCTTTGAGAACCTGGTGGACCCGGGAGACCTCCCCGCTATCAAGTTGCAGACCAACGACCTGGAGTGGTCGCTGGCCGCGGACGACCATCGCCCGGTGAACGTCGATCCCGGGTATGTCTCCTTGGGCAAGATGGTGCTGGCCTCCACCAAGAACCACGCTCACCGCTTGTACCTGGGCCAGGGGATTTATGGTGAGGGCACGCTGACCTACCAGCGGGGTCGTTTCCGTCCCTGGCCCTGGACTTACCCCGACTATGCCAGCGATCACTACTGCACCCTATTTGAAGGGATTCGGAATCGTTACAAAGCCCAACTGCGGGAGTTGAACCGCTAGCTGCCCAGGACCCGAGTCTCCCCTGGGAACCTTTGAGCCGCAATAGGCGTCCTGTAGGCAAGAACCAAGTGAATCTAAAGCACAAAGGAGGCACTGTGATGGCGAACAGACGATGGATGATTTGGAGTGTGATGGCCGTCCTGGCCCTGGTGGGCGTTAGCGTGCTGAGCGGCGGGTCGGGCGCGGCCCCGGTCGCAGCCCAGAGCGAGGGCCTGGAGCTGGCCGTTTACAACCAGAACCTGGCCCTGGTCAAGGACCTGCGCAACCTGGACCTGTCGGGCGGGCTCAACGAGGTTCGCTTTGTGGATGTGGCCTCGCTGATCGATCCGACCAGCGTCCACTTTCGCTCCCTCACCGACCCGGAGGGCACTTTGGTCCTGGAGCAGAACTACGAGTACGACATCGTCGGCTCGGCCAAGCTCCTCAGCAAGTACGTGGACCAGGAGATTGCCGTGGTCACCGAGGATGGACAGGAATACGTCGGCACGCTTCTCAGCGGCGCCGACGACGTCATCCTGGAGGCCGCCGACGGGCAGGTGACGGTGCTCAAGCTGGACCGGATCAAAGAGTTCAGCTTCCCTGCCCTGCCGGAAGGGCTGATCACCCGGCCGACGCTGGTCTGGCAGGTGGAATCGGTCGAAGGAGGCGCCCAGGATGTAGAGGTCACCTACCTCACCAGGGGCGTCAACTGGCAGTCCGACTATATCCTCGTCCTGGCGGACGACGACAAGTCGCTCGATCTGGACGGTTGGGTGACGCTGGACAACCGCAGCGGAACCAGCTACGAGGATGCCAAGCTCAAGCTGATCGCCGGCGACATCCACCGGGCACCCAGCGACGACTATGTGGTGGAGAAAGAGATGGTATTTGACATGGCTGCCGCTGCGCCAGCGCCGCAGGTCGAGGAGCGGGGCTTTTTTGAGTACCATCTCTACGAGGTGCAGCGCCCGGTGACGGTCAAGGACCAGCAGACCAAGCAGATCGAGTTTGTCACTGCCAGTGACGTGCCGGCCGAAAAGTTCTTTGTCTACGACGGGGCGCAACTTCGATTCGGAGGCTACTACCAGCCGCTGGATGACCCCAGCTACGGCACCGCCTCCAACAAAAAGGTCATGGTCATGCTCGAGTTCCAGAATGGCGAGGAGGAGGGCCTGGGTGTCCCGCTGCCCAAGGGCACCCTGCGGGTCTACAAGAAGGACATCGACGGCTCAACCCTGCTGATCGGTGAGGATGCCATCGACCACACGCCCAAGGACGAGTCGGTGCGGCTCTACATCGGCGATGCCTTTGATGTCGTCGGCGAGCGGATCCAGACCGATTTTCGGGTGGACTATGATGACGACTGGATGGAAGAGAGCTACGAGATCACGCTGCGCAATCACAAGGACGAGGAGATCGAAGTGCGGGTGGTGGAGCACATGTTCCGCTGGTCTGGGTGGAAGATCCTGGAATCCAGCCACGACTATGAAAAAACGGACGCCCAGACCATTGAGTTCCGGGTGCCGGTGGAGGCGAACGGCGAGACGGTCGTGACCTACACCGTGCGCTATGAGTGGTAGCCACCTTTTGCCGAATGCGAAATCCAACGAGGGTGCTGGGTATCTGGCCCAGCGCCCTCGTCATCGGGATAGTTGCTTGTGTTTGAGCAAGTGCTGTCGCTGTTCCTCCTCTTCTGCCTGAGATTGGCAGGACGTCGCCTCTTGCTTTCATCATGGTTCCTCTCGCATCCTTGACAGTGATACGCGCTCATGCTATACTATCGCTTGCCCGGTCGTCCCGCTAGCCCGGCAAGGGTCTAGGACTTGGTATCTTTTCAATAGATCGGGGGAAGTTGGGGTATATGCGGGCGGCTTTGCCGCCCGCATATACCCCGCCCCCACTTGCTGAGAGGATACAGATCTTGAGCATTTGGGCGCTTGCTGCACCAGGAGGCGAATGTCCTCAGTTGTTGGCGGTAGATACGACACACAGCATGCAGATGGAGCCATAGCCTCGTTTGAGCCACGCGACACACGCCCCACCATTGGCTATCTAACCCCTCGGATTGGCGACAATGTTAGCCAAGCATTGTGGTCTGGTGTGGTTGATGCGGCCCGGGAGCGTGGCGCCCACCTGATCTGCTTTGCCGGAGAGACCCTGCGCGACCCTGCTGGTTTCCCCTCGCCGGCCAACGTAGCATATAGTCTGGCCAGCGCGGAGGTTGTGGACGGCCTGGTGACCTGGGCCTCTTCTGTTGGCGGAACCCTCGAACCCGACAAAGTCGCGAGCTTTCACGACCGCTACTATCCTCTGCCGATGGTCAGCATCACCTTGCCGATGGAAGGCATACCCACCGTATCGATCGATAGCTACCAGGGCATGAGGGACATGATCGCCCACCTGGTTGAGGTCCACGGATACCGTCGCTTGTCTTTTGTCCGTGGGCCCGAGAGCCACTACTATGCGCAGGAACGCTACCGGGCCTATACCGACGCGCTGGAGGCGCATGGCATCCCCCTGGATCCCAACCTTGTTACCATGCCTGGCGAGTTTGTCCCAGCTACGGGCGCCGGGGGAATCCGCCTGCTGCTGGATGAACGAAACCTGCGCCCCCAGGTGGACATTGAGGCGGTAGTGACTGTAAGCGACCTTCCCGCATTGGGTGCGCTCGAAGAGCTGCAGACACGAAACATCAAGGTCCCCGAGGCGATAGCTCTGGTGGGATTCAACGATGTGCTGGAGAGCAGGTTTGTTACACCACCGCTGACTTCGGTGAGATTGCCGTTCTACGAGCAGGGACGGAGAGCGGTGGAGATGCTGCTGGCGATGCTGGCTGGTGAACAAGTGCCCGAGCAGGTGGCCCTGCCGGCCAAGTTGAAGGTACGCCAGTCGTGTGGCTGCCTGTTGCCCTCGGTGGTTCGGGCAGCCACAGACCCCACACTCCCATCAGCGACTGAAGCGACCCTAACGACCGTGCTTTCCGCACGGCGGGAGGTCACTCTCCAGGCGATGGTGCAGGCGGCAGGTAGCGTGACCAAGGGACTGGGGACCGACTGGGCGCCTCGACTGTTCGATCCTTTCGTCGCTCAGGTGACTGGTGCTCCAGCCGCGGAGGGCAAGTTTTTGCAGGAACTGGATCAGCTCTTGCGCCAGGGTATGCTGGCCAGTGGTCAGGTCCAGGGCTGGCAGGATGTGGTGTCGACGTTGCGCCGCCACACGTTGCCCAGTTTCGGCGATGCTGACGCAGAGGCCCTTCGTCAGGCTGAGGATCTTTTCGGGCAGGCGCGGGTCCTGATTGGTGAAGCGGTGCGACGGACCCAAGGCCACGAGATGGTGCGCAGGACCGGCCAGACCCAAACCTTGCAACAGATTGGCCGGGCGCTCGTCACCACCTTTGACGTGGCAGAGCTGGCAGACGTCCTGGCTCGAGATTTGCCGGCATTAGGTATTGAGTGCTGCTACCTTTCTTTGTACGAGAACCCGCAGGAAACGATCGAACGGTCACGCTTGGTCCTGGCCTATGATGAAACCGGGCGCATGGCGTTGACGCCCGATGAAATAAGTTTCCCTTCCGAGCACCTGGCACCACTCGACTTGACAGGCCAGCGTAGACCCGACAGGCCCTGCAACCTGGTGGTCGAACCGCTCCATTTTCGCAATGAACAGATTGGAGTTGCGCTGTTCGGAGTCGGGCCGAAAGATGGGACGATCTACGAGGTACTGCGCGGGCAGATCAGCAGCTCGCTAAAGGGCGCTCTCCTGTTCGATGAAACTCGCCAGGCCCGGGCTGCTGCAGAGAAGGCTGATCGGCTCAAGATGCGGTTGCTGGCAAACGTGAGCCACGAGCTACGCACCCCATTGAACGTGATCATTGGTTGCGCGCAAGAGGCACTGGGCTCGCCAATGCCCTACGGCGCTGACCTGCCAGAGGAATTGCTGAACGATCTGTTACACATTCACCAGAGCGCAAGGCACCAACTGAGGGTGATCAATGACCTGCTCGACCTTTCACGGGCCGAGATCGACGAACTCGACCTGTACCTGGAGCTCATGGACCCTCGCCCGCTGCTGGAAGAAGCCTTTCGCAGTATGGCGAGTGCCGATTCTCGCGACGAGGTCGCCTGGCACCTGCAGCTACCCGAGCGCTTGCCCACGGTACAGGCCGATCCAGTGCGGCTACGGCAGATCTTGCTCAATCTATTGAGCAATGCCAGCAAGTTCGTAGAGCGGGGCTGGGTCACCCTGGGAGCCGAGGTCATGGCAGAGGCTCTGCACATCTGGGTCCAGGACACGGGACCCGGTATTCCGATCGAGATGCAGGAGCGTATCTTTGAGCCCTTTGTCACTGCCGGTCAGGCGAATCGAAGGCTGGAAGGGGCGGGCCTGGGGTTGACCATCACCCGCCGGCTAGTAGCACTGCACCGCGGCTCCGTAGAGTTGGAAAGCCAGCCGGGCCA
This sequence comes from Anaerolineae bacterium, assembly GCA_050123055.1. Lineage (GTDB taxonomy): Bacteria > Chloroflexota > Anaerolineae > JAAYZQ01 > JAAYZQ01 > JASFHU01. The sequence continues at coordinate 27,891 of JASFHU010000001.1, read as the reverse complement.
GGGGAGCACGTTTCACCTCTACCTGCCTCTGCCTACCTTGAGCGATCGGCCCTCTCTCCCCTCAGTGGCAGCCCAGCCTGTCCTCCTCCTGATCTCCTCTCACGATCGGCCAGCCGCCGAGATCGTCGAATTCAGCCGCTGCCAGGGCCTGGAGATCCACAACTTGCGGCCAACCGACGACCTTGGCGCGGTCATGCAGAGGGTGGAACCCGCCGCCCTGGCCTGGGACCTGGCCAATGCCCGCTCCGGCGATTGGGTAGTTGTCCGGCGACTGAGGAATCACCCCAAGCTGTCGCAGGCCCCCTTTATCCTGTATGGCCAGGAAACGGGTAAGGGTGCGGCCCTGAGCATCGGCATGACCGACTTTGTCGCCAAGCCACTGGATGGAACCAGCTTGATGGAGGCCATTAATAGCATCTGCCCCCCAGAAGACGCCGGTCCGATCCTCATCGTAGATGACGATCCCGAGGTGCTCGATCTGTACCAGCAGGTCGTGGCAGAGGGATGCAGCGGCTACCTCATCCACACCGCCGCCGATGGCGCTGCCGCCCTGGCCTGCATGGCCCAAGAAGTTCCCAGCCTGGTGATCCTGGATCTCATGATGCCCGAGATGGATGGATTCGACGTGCTAGACTGGATGCGGGCCAATGATCGGACGCGGCGGGTACCAGTCCTGATCTTGAGCGGTCGGGTACTCACCAACGATGATGTCAAGCGACTGGAGCGGCATGCGTTGGTCACCCTGCAGAGCAAGGGCATCCTGTCGAGAGATGAGATCGTGGCCTCGCTACACCAGGTTCTGTTTGGCAGGGAGACACTACCGCAACACACCAGTGCGCTGGTCAAGCAAGCTGTGGCCTACTTTCATCAGAACTATGCTCGGCCGTTCCTGCGCTGGGAGATAGCCGATGCGATTGGCGTCAGCGAGGACTACCTCAGCCGGGTGTTTCGCCAGGAGTTGGGCCTTTCTCCCTGGGAGTACTTGAATCGATACCGTATCCTGCAGGCCAAAGAACGGTTGCGCCACACCAGCGAAGATATTGGGACAGTAGCCCGCCAGGTCGGGTTCAAGGATCCGGCCTACTTTAGCCGGGTGTTCCGCAAGGTGACGGGTCTATCGCCCACGGAATATCGACAGCGGGCTGAGCTGCTGGCCGAATGAAAAGGGCTCAGCTCGAATACCCCAGGGTCCACACAAATCCCCAAGGAGCCGATGTCGCCTGCTCCGCGCCGCTCCTGTCCTGAAAGACATCTCCCAGACGACGGTTTTGTCCAAAGGCTGTGCGCCAAAGTCCAAGGCGCCTGTGCTATACTGGCTGAGTACTGGCTCAAAAACAGCCGTCGCTGCAGACAACAACGCAAGCGGGGTTCGGTTCACTGTGTCCGTGGGAACGACAAGCTGTTACCTTGGTGCCGTGTTGTTAGCGCTCACGTAAGCGCTAACAACACAGGAGAAGGGTGGCTGATGGCCGGTCGCGTTACGATATCGGATGTGGCCCGCGAAGCTGGTGTTTCCCTGATGACCGTCTCGAGGGTGGTCAACGGGAAGGAGGAGATCAGCCCCACGACCCGCCAGCGTGTCCTGGAAATCATTGAAGAGATGGGGTACCGGCCCAGCGGCATCGCCCGCGGGCTAGCCACGCAACGAACCGGTACCCTCGGCCTGGTGGTCCCTGACATGGCGAATCCATTTTTCTCCGATGTTGCCCGCGGCGCTGAAGACAGGGCCCGCGCGGCAGGCTACAACATCTTTGTCTGCAATACCGACGAAAGCCCTCAGCGTGAGATTGCGGCCCTGGATTCATTGGAGGAGAAGCGCGTGGATGGCGTTGTACTGTGCAGTTCACGGCTCCACGACGACGGCCTGCGCGCAGCCCTGGATCACCATCCCGCTTCCGTACTGGTCAACCGGAGATTGGAGGTATACCACGTAGACGCGGTCCTGCTGGCTGACAAAGAGGGTGCTCAGGTGGCCACCCAACACCTGCTACGCACCGGACACAGGGCGATAGGCTTTCTGGCCGGGCCGCTGACTTCCTACAGCAGTCAGCAGCGGACCAAAGGCTACCACGCCGCCCTGGCGGCTGCAGGAATCTCCTTGAACGCAGGCTGGGTACGCTCCTGTTCCTACGAGACAGAGGATGGAAGAGAGGCAGCCAAGGCATTGCTCTCTGACCACCCTGAGCTCACAGCTCTTTTCTGTTACAACGACCTGGTGGCTGTGGGTGCACTGCAGGCCTGTGCCGAGCTGGGCCGCCGGGTGCCTGACGACCTGGCCCTGGTTGGCTTTGACGACATCCCAATGGCTGCACTGGTCATCCCACCACTCACAACCTGCCACGTCCCTCGCTACGACCTGGGGGATCAAGCTATGCGCCTACTGTTGAAACGGATTGATGGCTTTGCCGAGATCTGTTCTGAGATTGTGCTGCCCCTGGAGCTCGTCGTCCGGGCTAGCGCACCGTAGAGGTCTGAGGTTCGTTGTGCGGTGTGTTTTGGGCTTTGTGCCACCCCATACCGCGTTCAGCCTTGCTGTCTGGCACAACCAATCTCGAGTGTCGAACGAAAGAGGAGAAGGGAGGTGCCATAAGGCGAGAGACGATTCAGCGAGGAGTAGCAGATGATTTGGAATGGAGCAAAGGAACACAAACGCAAAGGAGGGTAAGAAATGTTTCATCCAAAGAGTTCCATGTGGCGGGCGGTAATCGGCGTCGTGCTGATGCTGTCGTTGATCCTCACGGCTTGCGGTCCCACGCCTGAGCCAGTGACCGTCGTAGAGACCGTCGAGGTGGAAAAGACGGTGGTCGAAACCGTTGAGGTCGAAAAGACTGTCGTCGAGACGGTCGAGGTCGAAAAAGAGGTCGAGGTCACCGTGGTCGAGACCGTCGAGGTGGAGATCACCAGCTACGGCGAGGCGCCAGCGCTGGCTGACATGGTAGCCGCGGGTGATCTCCCGCCCGTGGCCGAGCGCCTGCCCGAGAATCCGCTGGTGGTCCTGCCCATCAAGTCGGTGGGCCAGTATGGCGGCACCTGGTACCGTGGCTGGCGGGGCATCAAGGACTTTCACTGCTACGGCCGCATCGTCTACGAGCCGGTACTGCGCTGGCCGCGCGACCCGAAGGACGGCGTGCAGCCCGGCCTGGCCGAAGCATGGGAGTTCAGCGACGACGGCACCGAGCTGACTCTCTACCTGCGCAAAGGCCTCAAGTGGTCCGATGGCGCACCCTTTACCGTGGACGACATCATCTTCTGGTGGGAGGACATTGAGAACGACACCAACATCACCACTGCCCCCCACGCCGAGTGGGTGGTCAACGGCGAGCCGATGACCCTGGAAAGGATCGACGATACCACCATCAAGCTCATATTCGCCGGTCCCAACGGTCTGGCCGAGACCACGGGTCTGGCCTTCCACGGCAACCAGTGGCCGCTGGGCTTTGAGCGCTTTGGCTTCTTTGCCCCCCGGCACTACCTGGAGCAGTACCACCCCAAGTACAACTCGGACGCCACCTACGAGCAGTTCGAGGCCATGGCCTGGGAGTACAACCCCGAGCGCCCGGCGATGACCCCCTGGCGCATCACCCAGTGGGAGGAGGGGGCCGACCACATGCTCGCCACCCGCAATCCCTACTACTGGAAAGTAGATGTCGAGGGCAACCAGTTGCCCTACATCGACGAGGTCTACTTCTACCTGGTCGAGGACAACGCTGCCATTCAGTCTCTGGCCCTTGCCGGCAAGATCGACATGCAGCACCGCGGCATGAGTCTAGCCACCTACCCGGTGTTCCAGGAGAATGCCGCAGAGGGCGATTACACCGCAGGTCTGTGGACGACGGCGCGGGCATCAGAGCTGACCTTCTTCCCCAACCAGAGCTATCCCGACGAAAAGTACCGGGAACTGATGCAGACCTTCGAGTTCCGCCAAGCTCTATCCCAGGCCATAGACCGGGACACGATCAACGATGTTGGCTGGCTGGGCCAGGCCACGCCGCGTACCATCAGCGTCGTGGATGATTCGGCACTCTACCAGCCAGAGATCGAGAACGTCTATGGCGAATACGATCCCGAGTTGGCCAAGTCCCTGCTCGACGACATGGGCCTGCCGGTGGGTGCGGATGGCATGCGCACCTTTGCCGATGGCTCGGAGTTGATCCTGGTCATCGAAGGAAACGCGCAGTGGAGCCAGGATATGCTGGATGGCCTCGAGTTGGTCGCGGAGAACTGGCGGGCCATCGGCCTCAACACACAGGTCGAGGTGTCGACGCGTGACCTGTACTGGCCCCGGGCGGGCGCGAACGAGGTCATGATCGCCACCTGGACCACTGACCGTGGCCTGGTGCCCATGATCGATCCCATCTACCAGTTCCCCTTTGACGAGAGATCGTGGATGGCTCCCTCCTTTGGTACCTGGTACAAGACCGGTGGGGCGGAGGGTGAAGAGCCCACAGCCGAGCTGAAAGAGTTGATGGATCTCTTTGACCAGTACAAGACCGTAACCGACACCGCTGAGCAGGTCAAGATCGCCAAGGAGATCGTAAACAAGACCACCACCCGGCTCAACGTCATCGGGACGGCTGGTATGGCGCCTGCACCGGTCATCGTCAAGAACTACTTCCACAACGTGGCCCCAAGCCACACCTCCGACTGGCTGATCATGACGCCTGGTACTCAGGACCCATCCCACTACTGGATGGAGCCACACTAGCGGCTGTCTGAGTTGTGAGACAGAGAGGGGCCTGCGCCCATCGGAATGGGTCCGCCCATCGGAATGGGTCCGCCCATCGGAATGGGGCAGCATGTGCTGCTGCAGGTCCCTCTCTCACCTACCCAAGATAGAGGGGTACTCGTATGCTGGCCTACATCCTGAGGCGGATTGCAGTCATGATCCCGATGCTGTTTGTCGTGTCGGTGATCACCTTTATCATCATCCAGTTGCCGCCAGGCGACTACTTTACCACGCTCCAGGCCGAGATTGCCGAGACAGGCGGCGGGCAGGACAAAGAGATCATCAAAAAGTTCCAGGAGATCTATGGCCTGGATCAGCCGCTGCACGTCCAATACTGGCGCTGGGTCTCCGGCTGGCATCGCCTGGACTTTGGCTATTCCCTGGGCTGGAACGCGCCGGTCTGGGACGTGATCTCTAGCTACCTGCTGTTCACGCTCTGGCTGGGGTTCTTATCCTTGCTCTTTATGGTCATCGTCTCTATCCCCATCGGCATCTATTCGGCCACGCACCAATATTCTCCTGGCGACCATATCCTGTCGGCGGTGGGGTTCTTTGGCCTGTGCCTGCCCGGTTTTCTGCTGGCCCTGATCTGGATGTTCCTGGGCATCATTGTCCTGAATATCGACGTTGGGGGTCTGCATTCGCGCGAGTTTGTGGATGCGCCCATGAGCCTGGCCAAGTTGTTGGACTATTTCCAGCATCTCTTGCCAGCCGTGATCGTGCTTGGCCTTTCCAGCACGGCGCAACTGCAACGCATCATGCGCAGCAACCTGCTGGACACGCTGGGCCAGCAATATATCACCACGGCACGGGCCAAAGGGCTTAAGGAGCGCACGGTGGTCAACAAGTACGCCGTACGGGTAGCCATCAACCCCTTGATCAGCGTCATGGCCCTGGAGATACCCAAGATCATCAACCAATCGGCCCTGGTAGGTATCGTCATGATCCTGCCCACGCTGGGACCCATCTTTTTGCGGGCCCTGCAGACCCAGGACACCTATCTCTCAGGGACGATCCTGCTGCTTATGGCGGTGATGTTGATGGTGGCCAATCTGCTGGCGGACATTATTCTGGCCTGGGTCGATCCCAGGATAGCCTATAGCTAGGCCGCAGCTCATGCCCGCCGGTGGCAGGGATCTGTGAGGAGCGTACCGATGAAGGACAAACTAACCAGTTCGCAGGAGCTTCGTGAGTTATACGAGAGCTTGCCCGACGTTGGCCTGGCGCTTGAGGTGGAGCCGGAGGTCGATCCCCGAACCGGCAAGTCGCTGGAGGCAATCTATGGCGCTTCCCAGTGGCGGCTGATCTGGCGCAAGTTCAGGCGCAACAAGGCGGCGCTGGCGGGGGGGATCGTCATCCTGCTCTTCTACCTTAGCGCACTCTTTGCTCCCTTCTTGGCGCCCTACGGGCTCACCACCCGCTTTACAAAGCAGATATATATGCCCCCCCAACTCATCCATTTTTTCGACGAGGGCAGACTCCAACCCTGGGTCTATGACTTGCAGCAGGAGTTTGACGAAAACCTGCGCCGGACGTACGTGGTCGACCCGGAGAAAAAGACTAGGGTTCTGTTCTTTGCCGAGGGGGAGCCCTACAAGCTCTTTGGGCTGATCCCAGCCAACGTGCACCTCTTCCAGGGGGAGGATGGCAGGCCGGTCTGCATTCTGGGCACCGATCGACAGGGCCGCGGCATGTTCTCCCGGATCCTGTTCGGTGGCCAGGTTTCTCTGACCATCGGCCTGCTGGGCGTGGCCATGAGCCTCTCCATTGGTGCTGTGCTGGGCATCGCGTCGGGCTACTATAGCGGGACGGTGGACAACATCATCCAGCGTGTGATCGAGCTGATCCGCTCTTTCCCCTCCATTCCGCTTTGGATGGCCCTGTCGGCGGCCATCCCCCTGGCCTGGTCCGTCATGCAGACCTATTTTGCCATTACCATCATCCTCTCGCTCATCGGCTGGACCTGGCTGGCACGGCAACTGCGGGGGCAGGTGTTGGCCCTGCGGAACCACGACTATATTATGTCCGCCAAGCTGGCCGGAGCCAGCGATCGCTGGATCATCTTCCGGCATCTGATTCCGGCCACCATGGGACAGATCGTCGTCGTCTCGACGCTGGCCATGCCGGCCATGATCCTGGCCGAAACGTCGCTGAGCTACCTGGGCCTGGGGCTCCGCCCACCGGTGACCAGTTGGGGCGTGTTGATCCAAGAGTCGCAGAACTACCAGTCTCTGGCTCTCTACCCCTGGGTGTTCACACCTGCGATCGTCATCGCCGTGTGCATCCTGGCTTTCAGCTACCTTGGCGACGGTCTGCGCGACTCTGTGGACCCCTATACGGTTTAGGAGAGGACCTAACCTCAGGTGATAGTACCATGATCCAATCCGGCAAGGCAGGGACCGACCGCTACCTGGTCAAGCTCGACGAGCTTAAGACCTACTTTTACACCCTGGACGGTATCGTCCGGGCGGTGGATGGCGTATCGCTCGAGATCCATCCCGGTGAATCTCTCGGCCTGGTTGGCGAGTCGGGATGTGGTAAGAGCGTGACGGCTTTTTCTATCCTCCGCCTCTTACCGAAAAAGATCAGCCGCATCGTCCATGGTGAGATCCTCTTTGATCGCGGCAATGGCGAACCGCCCATTGACCTGACCACCGTGAACCCCAATGACCGGCTTATTCGCGACATTCGGGGCAATGAGATTGCCATGATCTTCCAAGAGCCGTTGACCTCTCTGTCGCCGGTGCACACGGTGGGAAGCCAGATCGCCGAAACGGTGGAACTGCACCAAAACGTGACCAGCGAGGAAGCCAGGCAGGTGGCCATCCGCATGCTGGACGAGGTGGGCATCGCTCTGCCGGAGCAGCGCTACGACGAGTATCCCCACCAATTCTCTGGTGGCATGCGCCAGCGGGCTATGATCGCCATGGCCCTGTCGTGCAACCCGGCGTTGCTCATCGCTGACGAGCCGACGACGGCCCTGGACGTCACCATCCAGGCCCAGATCCTGGAGCTGATGAAAAAGCTCCAGGAAGAGTTCGGCATGGCCATCCTGATGATCACCCACAACCTGGGCGTTATCGCCGAGATGTGTACTCGCGTGGCCGTGATGTATATGGGCAAGATCGTCGAGACCGCAGATGTGAGCACCATTTTCCACCAGCCGCTTCATCCCTACACGGTGGGGCTCATGCGCTCCATCCCACACCTGGGCCGCCGGATCAAGGCCCGCCTGACGCCCATTCCCGGCAGTGTGCCCGATCCCTATTCGGTGCCGGCGGGGTGTGCATTTTACCCCCGTTGCCCGGCGCCGAAGCGCCCGGCCTGCGAGAAAGCGGTGCCGCTGACTGAGATGGAGAGGGGCCATCTGGTACGATGTACCCTCTATCAGACGGGGGATGGGACAAATGCTTGAGACCAGGACTGGCAGTCCTAGCCGCTCGTCTTCAGATGCCTCGGAATGGGGATACAGCCGCTCCGGGGTAGGGGATCGGACTGGTGAAGGACTGCCAGTCCCACCGGAAATTAGACTGGTAAGAACATGACAGAGAGCAACTTGCTAGAAGTGCGCGACCTCAAGATGCACTTTCCCATCCAGGCGGGCTTTTTCCGCAATGTCGTGGGGTACATCAAGGCTGTAGATGGGATCAGCTTTTTCATCCGCGAGGGGGAAACTCTGGGGCTGGTTGGAGAGTCGGGATGCGGCAAGACAACGGCTGGCCGCTGCATCCTGCGGGCCTACGAGCCGACAGAGGGTGAGGTCCGCTTCCATTACAACGGGGAGATGGTCAACATTCTGGAGCTGTCCAGGAAAGAGATGGAGCCGCTTCGGCGCCAGATGCAGATCATCTTCCAGGACCCCTTTTCCTCCCTCAATCCGCGGATGACGGTGATGGACATCATCAGCGAGCCATTGGTCATCAACCGCGTGGCCAAGGGTGACGAGCTCAAGGCACGGGTCCGGGAACTCCTCGAGTCGGTGGGCCTGCGGGCGCAACACATGAACCGCTATCCCTACGCTTTCAGCGGCGGACAGCGGCAGCGCATCGGCATTGCCCGCGCGCTGGCCCTGCGACCCAAACTCGTCGTCTGCGACGAGCCGGTCTCGGCCCTGGACGTCTCGATCCAGGCCCAGACGATCAACCTGTTGGAAGACCTGCAACAGGAGTTCGGGCTGACCTATCTCTTTATTGCTCACGACTTGTCGGTGGTTGAGCACATCAGCGACCGCGTGGCGGTGATGTATCTGGGCAACCTGGTCGAGCTGGCGCAGGCGGACGAGCTCTATCGCAACCCGCTGCATCCTTACACCGAAGCTCTGCTCTCGGCGGTGCCGCGCACCGACCCGGACATAGCCACCCAACGGATCATCCTGCCCGGGGACGTGCCCAGCCCGGCCGATCCGCCTCCCGGCTGCAAATTCCACCCCCGCTGCCGGTACGCGCAGGAGGTGTGCACGACAGAGAACCCCGAATGGCACGAGCTGAAAGACGACCATTGGGTGGCCTGTCACCTGGCAGACGAGCTGCACCTGGTCGGGATCGAGTACGACTGATCCCCCGGGACTGCTTGGCCTTCACATGAACTCGCGAGAACGTCTACTAGCGGCTCTCCATCGCCAGGAGCCAGACCGTGTGCCCTTGGACCTTGGCAGCACGCAGGTCACCGGCATCCATGCCATCGCTTACCGGGGCTTGTGCGAAACTTTGGGCCTGCCGCTGGATGGCGTACAGTTGTGTGATTCGATCCAGCAGTTGGCCCTTCCGGACGACGCCCTGATGGGACAGTTGGGCATGGATGTGCGGGGCCTGTATCCCCTCAATAGCCACAACTGGAATGTCCGCGAGAACCTGATGGCCGTGTGGAAAGCATGGCAGGAGTACGGAGCCTATCGATGATGTGGACACCGTCTACGGATCAACGAGCCGCACTGGAAGACTCGCTGGCCCGAATCCGGCGCCATCATGGGGCGTTTGGGACTCAGTTCCCTATCGTCGGCGAGGGAATCCGCTACCAGCTCTCCGAGAACAACCACTGGTTGGCCGGTTTCTGGACCGGGCTGCTGTGGCTGGCCTACGCTGCCACAGGGGACGAGGACCTGAAAGCACACGCCGGGTCACTACTCTCGACCTTTCGAGAGCGGCTAGAGAAGCGGGTGCACATCACCCACGACCTGGGCTTCCTATACAGCCTCAGCGCTCGCGCGCAGTGGGAGATGAGTGGCGACGAGGGGGCCCGGCAGTTGGCCTTGCAGGCAGCCGGAGAACTGGTGCAGCGATACCGGCCCGCCGGACGGTACATCCAAGCCTGGGGAGAGGTGGGCGACCCCGAGGAGGGTGGCCGTACCATCATCGATACCATGATGAACCTGCCGCTCCTGTTCTGGGCCTCCGGACAGACGGGGGATCCTGTGTATCAGCGTGCAGCGCAGGACCACGCCGAGACCAGCCGCAAATACTTAGTGCGTCCTGACGGGGCTTCTTATCACACCTTCTTTTTCGACCAGGCGTCGGGCCAGCCACTGGGCCCGCGCACACACCAGGGCTACGCCGACGATTCACTCTGGGCACGGGGCCAGGCCTGGGCCATCTTTGGCTTTGCCGTGGCGGCAGATTGGTGCCAGGACGAAGAGTTGCTGGATGCATCCCGGCGGGCAGCCCGCCGGTTCATGGCCGAGCTGCCGCCGGATGGGGTGCCGACTTGGGACCTGCGCCTGCCCGGCGATGCCCCTCGCTACCGCGACAGTTCGGCGGGGGCCATTGCAGCCAGCGGCTTGCTGCGACTTGCCCGGTTGGTGGCTGGCGAGGAGCGGGAGCAGTTCCATCGCTCGGCCCTTACCCTCCTGAACGCCCTGGTCGCCAACTGCTTCGAGACCGAGCCGGAAGGCCAGGGGCTGCTGCGGGATGGGACCTACCACGCCCACAAGGGCTGGGGCGTAGAGGAGTACTTTATCTGTGGCGACTATTTCTTTCAGGAGGTGCTACTGGCCCTGGAAGGAGGGGCGCCCGACTTTTGGGGACCCGGAACCGAGGGAAGATGAAAACAACCACATTGGGCAGGACCGGTCTACAGGTTTCCAGGATAGGCTTTGGCGGCATACCCATCCAACGGGTGAGCGAAGAGGAAGCGGTCCGGGTTGTGCTGCGCTGCATCGAGCTGGGCGTGACCTTTCTCGACACGGCCAACGCCTATTCCAACAGCGAGGCGCGCATCGGCAAGGCGCTGGCTGCGCTGCCGGACCAAAGGGAGCGGCTCGTCATCGCTACAAAAACGGCGGCCCGGGACCGGGCCACGGCCTGGCGGCACCTGGAGCAGAGCCGACGCCACCTGGGCATCGACGTCGTCGACCTCTGGCAATTACACAACGTCAGTTCCATGGACGCCTACGAGCAGGTACTCGCCCCCGGAGGCGCGCTGGAAGCGGCGCAAGAGGCCCTGGAGACCGGACTCGTCCGCCACATCGGCATCACCAGCCACTCGATGGATGTCGCCCTGAAGGGGGTACCGTCGGGCCACTTTGAGACCGTCCAGTTCCCCTTTAACTTTGTGACCAACGAGCCGGCCGACAAGCTGTTGCCCCTGGCCCGCCAGCACGGGCTGGGCTTTATCGCCATGAAGCCGCTGGGTGGGGGGATGTTGAGCGATGCAAACCTGGCCATCAAATACCTGCTACAGTTCGACCATGTCGTACCCGATCCAGGTATTGAGCGGGTAGAGGAGATCGAAGAGATTGCGGCCATCGTCGCGGGCTCCTGGGACCTGACTCCCCAGGAGCGGCAGGAGATCGAGCTCATCCGGAATGAGGTAGGTGTGCGCTTTTGCCGCCGCTGTGGATATTGCGAGCCGTGCCCCGAGGATGTGCGGATCTCCCTGGTGATGAACCTGCCTAGCGTGTGGAAACGAATGCCTGTCGAGCGGCTGACCACCGGCAACTTGGCCGCGGCGCTACAGACCGGCAGGAATTGCATCGAGTGTGGCCAATGCGAGGAAAAGTGTCCCTACCAGTTACCCATCCGGGAGATGATCGCCGAGTACATGGCCGTCTACGAGGAGACACTGCAGGCCGAGGGCCTGGGCTAGCCAGGGAGGAGCTGTGAGCACCAGAGGCATAGATTCAGTTCGACCTGCTGGAGAGGCCTGGTCGGGGTGGATGGCCAGGTCGGTGATGGAACGCAAGCCGTTGCTGGCCAGGAGATGGCACTACGAGCCGGGTGTGGCCCTGCTGGCCCTCAAGCGGGTATGGGCCAAAACCGGTGAACAAAGGATCTATGATTTCGTCAGGCGGAACATGGACGAGTTCATCCGTCCAGATGGAAGCATCCGTACCTATCGCCTGGAGGAGCACAACCTCGATCAGATCAGGGAGGGGTGCCTGCTTTTTTTCCTTTACGAGACGACCGGCAAAGAGCGCTACAAAAAGGCCGCCTTCCTGTTGAGGGAGCAGTTGCGAACCCAACCGCGTACGAGGACCCGTGGCTTCTGGCACAAAAAGATCTACCCCCACCAGATGTGGCTGGATGGCATCTATATGGCCTCGCCCTTTTACGCAGAGTTCGCCAGCCGGTTCGGCGAGCCCGAGGGATTCGACGACGTGGCGCACCAGATCATCCTGATGGCGGAAAAGGCCCGAGATCCCAAGACCGGCTTGCTCTACCACGCCTGGGATGAGAGCCGAAGCCAGAGGTGGGCAGATCCAGAGACCGGCTGCTCTCCCAACTTTTGGGGACGGGCCATGGGTTGGTATGCCATGGCCATCCCCGACGTGCTGGACCACCTGCCGCTGGATCATCCCCAACGGACTAGGCTCATCGCCATTTTCCGGGCAACCCTGGATGCGGCTATACTCGTCCAGGACCCGGCCAGTGGCGTATGGTACCAGGTGCTCGACACGGGGGACAGGCCGGGGAATTACCTGGAGGCATCTGCGTCGTGCATGTTCGTCTACGCCCTGGCCAAGGGGGTAAGAAAGGGCTACCTGAGCGAGGAGTACCTGGCCGCGGCCCGGAAGGGTTTTGACGGTCTCCTGAAAGAGTTTATCACTATGGACGAGCGGGGGTTGGTGCACCTGGGCGGCATCTGTGCAGTGGCCGGCCTGGGGGGCAAGCCCTACCGGGATGGCTCCTACGAGTATTACGTAGGCGAGAAGGTGATCGCCAACGAATACAAAGGGGTGGGCCCGTTCATCATGGCCAGCCTCGAGATGGAAAGGGTAGCGGAACGTTGAACCCCTTTGAGATGCTAGAGGTCAAGCCGCCGTCGTTCCCTGATCGCACCTTCGATGTCCGTAGCTTTGGCGCAGTCGATGACGGGCGCACTCTTAACACAGAAGCGTTCCGCCAGGCCATCAAGGCCTGCCACGAAGGCGGTGGAGGGATCGTCTGCGTTCCACCGGGCGACTGGCTGACCGGGCCGATCCACCTGCGCAGCTATGTAAATCTGCACTTGGAAAAGGGCACACTGCTGCGCTTCAGCACGCGCCCTGCCAACTATTTGCCGGTGGTGTTCACCCGCTGGGAGGGCGTTGAGTGTTACAACTATTCGTCGCTCATCTACGCCCGGGACTGTGAGAACGTGGCCGTCACCGGCGTGGGCGTCCTGGATGGGCAGGGTCAGGCCTGGTGGCACTGGAAGAGACTGCAAAGGGAGGCGGCCCAGACACTCTACGACGCCCAATCGAAGGGCATGCCCGTCGAAAAGCGGGTCTTTGGGACGGAGGAGGCTGCGCTGCGCCCCCAGTTCCTACAGACGATCCACTGTCGCAACGTGCTCGTCGAGGGGGTGACTTTTACCAATGGCCCGATGTGGACCGTCCACCCCGTCTACTGCGAGAACGTCCTCGTGCGAGGCATCGCCGTCCGGAGCGAGGGCCCGAACACCGATGGCATCAACCCCGATTCGTGCCGCAACGTGCTCGTCGAGGGCAGCTCGTTCCACACAGGCGACGATTGCATCGCTATCAACTCGGGCATGAACGAGGATGGCTGGCGCGTGTCCCGGCCGTGTGAGAACGTCCTGATCCGCGACTGCATCATGAGCGAGGGGCATGGGGCGGTGGCCATTGGCAGCGGCATGTCGGGTGGGGTGCGCAACGTGTACGTTCGCGATTGCACGGTCACTGGCGGCGACCAGGGCATCCGGCTCAAATCGATGCGCGGTCGCGGTGGTTTTGTCGAGAATGTGTATTTTGAGGATATCCAGATGGCAAATCTGCGCCGCGAGGCTATTGTCCTGAACATGTACTATGGCTCGTCCACGGCGGCATCGCAGTCCGATGCACCGCCAGCCTTCCGGAACATCCAGATCAGGAATGTGACCTGCGACAGTGCGGCGGTCGCCGTGGCCATTCGTGGCCTGCCCGAGCAGCCGATCGAGAAGGTCGTCTTGGAAGACCTGCATCTGAACGCCGTCGAGGGAATCCACTGCCAGGATACGCATGGTCTTGCCTTCAACCGGATACGCGGCGCCATACAGAAGGAGCCCCTGTTCAGTTGTTCCAACGTCAGGGGACTGGAGGTGACGAATATGACCCTCACAACAACGGAAAGGAGATCCTGACAGACGATGGACTTTGCTTCGATGAACCTGAGCCGTATCCACATCGTTCGCGTGGATCCTGGGGAAGATGTTCTGGAATCATGCCAGCGTTTCCTCAAGGAAGCTGACATCCAACAGGCGGTGGTCCTGGGCGGCTACGGCACACTGGCCGCCTATCATCTGCACTGGGTGACGCACAATCGCATTCCGACGGAGAACCTCTTTCGTCGCGGCCAGGGCGGTATAGAGATCTTGGCCATGAACGGCCTGGTGGTGGAGGGCGAACCCCACATCCACGTGGCACTCTCCACAGCCGATGGTGCATTTGGCGGCCATTTGGAGCCAGGCTGCATCGCCTACGTTCTATGTGAGGTGTTCTTTGGTGAGGTCAAAGGCGTGTCCTTGAGCCGCCAGCGCGTGCCCGTGTCTATCGAGGGCATGGGCGAGGGCAAGATTAGCCGTTTGACCTTTGGCCAGGCGGAGGATGGGAGTTGACGATGGAGGCACTAGAAGCAATCAGGAAGAGAAGAAGTGTCAGGGAGTACACAGGCGAGCCGATCCCGAGGCAAGACCTGGAGACGATCGTGGACGCTGGGCGGCTGGCAGCATCGGGTCACAACAACCAACCTTGGGATTTTGTAGTCGTCACAGATCGTGATATGATAGAGCAGCTCAAGGTTGCTTCGCAGTGGATGGAAAAGGCAGGGGCGATCATTGCTGTTGTGGTGGATCCCGCTTCCCGCTGGTGGCAGGAGGATGGTTCCGCTGCCGTAGAGAACATGCTTATCGCCGCCACAGCGCTGGGCTATGGTTCCTGTTGGCTCCAGGGGTACACGATGCTCCGGGAGGAGGAATTCAAGGCCCTTTTGGAGATACCGCGAGAGCTAAAGCTGCTCACCCTGGTACCCATTGGTGTGCCGGTGCAGTGGCCGACGAAAGAAAAAAAGACCTTAGACCAAGTCATCCATTGGGAGCGCTATTCGAGATAAGGAGGCGAATGTGAAGTACTTTACGTCGTTAGAATCCGAGGCGGGGCTGAACGCCCTGTCCCACAATCCGTGCAAACTGCTAGGGTTTGACCTACTCGTGCTACCCGCCGGGGAACGGCAGCAAGGCAACACGGGAGACCGTGAGGTGCTGGCCGTGATCCTGGGCGGCAAGGCAACCTTTGAGGTCTCCGGACAGCGATTCGAAGGGGTGGGCGGGCGGCCCAACGTCTTTGCCGGCAAGCCGCACTCGGTCTACCTGCCGGCTGGCGCCGAGTACGCCATCAGCGCCGATGGGCCGGTCCAGATCGCCATGACCAGCGCCCCGAGCGAGGCGCAGATCGCCCCCTACGTCATTGGCCCCGAGCGGGTAGCCAACGGCGTGTGGGGTGCGGCCAACTTTAAGCGCTACTTTCACCAGATCCTGACCGAGATCGCCCAGCCCGACCTGCCGGCCCGGCGGCTCATCGTTGGCGAGACCTTTACACCGAGCGGTAACTGGAGTACCTACCCCCCGCACAAGCACGAGGTGGAAAACCTGCCCCGGGAGGCGTACCACGAGGAGATGTACTACTTTAAGGTCAACCCAACGGACGGCTTTGGCATCTGCCACTACTACAACGACCAGGGCGGGGCGGAAAACTTTACAGTGCGGGATAACACCATCATGATGGCCCCCTATGGCTACCACACCGTCGTCAGCGCGCCAGGTTATATGACCTACTATCTCTGGTTCCTGGCGGGTGAGCATCGCGTCCAGGCGACGGTGGACGATCCCAATCTGGGCTGGGTGGGTCGCACCGTTCCGATGTTGAAAGAGTTGGGGTTCTAGCATGGGCGTACTGGACCTGTTCCGGCTGGAGGGAAAGGTTGCCCTGGTCACGGGCGTGGGCCGGGGCTTGGGCCAGGCGATGGCCCTGGGCCTGGCAGAGGCTGGCGCCGACATCGCCGGGCTGTACCGGACCAACTATGAGGAGAGTCAGGCCCAGGTAGAAGCGTTGGGCAGGCGCTTCCTGCCGCTGCCCTGTGACCTGCAGCAAGCCACCGTGGCCCAGCTGAATGAGGTTGTGGACCGGATAGTGGGCGAGATGGGGCGACTGGATATCCTGGTCAACAATGCGGGCATCATCCGCCGCGCACCCGCAATGGAGTTCAGCGAGCAGGATTGGGACGACGTGATCCAGGTGAACCTGAAAGCCCTGTTCTTCCTGTCTCAGGCAGCGGCGCGGGTCATGGACCGGCAGGGGGGTGGCAAGATCATCCACATCGCCTCGATGCTCTCCTTTCAGGGTGGCATCCTGATCCCGCCCTACACGGCGGCCAAGAGCGGTGTGGCCGGGCTCACCCGGGCGATGGCCAATGAATGGGCAGCCAAGGGCATCAACGTTAATGCCATCGCGCCGGGCTACGTGGCCACCGACAACACCGCCCCGCTGCGCGCCGATCCGGTGCGCAATCCGGCCATCCTGGCCCGCATCCCGGCCGGAGACTGGGGAGAACCGGCCGACCTGAAGGGCGCCGTCGTCTTTTTGGCTTCGGCAGCCTCCGATTACATGCACGCCGCCATCGTGCCCGTGGACGGCGGCTGGCTGGCCCGCTAGCTACGATCCAGGACTGGCGGTCATCCAACAGGACGATGTCCCGCGACCGCCAGTCCTTCTAGTAATCATGAACGATCGAGAACGATTCCAGGCCACCATGCACTACCAGCCCCGTGACCGGTCGCCCATCTGTGACTTTGGCTATTGGCCGGAGACGCTGGAGGTCTGGCATGACCAGGGCCTGCCGGAGGAGATCTCTGAAGAGGGCGGAAGGTACTTTTTTGACTTTTTTGGCACCGATTTTCCGATCCGCAGGGCTGGGTCGTTGACCGGCATCGAGGTCGGGCTCATGCCCCCCTTTGAAGAGCGCGTCCTGGAGGACCGTGGCGACCACCAAGTTGTGCAGCAGGAGGATGGCGTCCGGGTACTCCGGCGTAAGTTCATGAGCTCCATTCCCAAATCCCTGGCACACTTGCTGACCGACCGCGAGAGCTGGCAGGTGCACTATAGGCCACGTCTGGACCCCGACCACCCCGCCCGTTACCCGGCGGAAGGGGATAACGCGCTTGAGCGCTGGCGCGATCCAGACCGCGACTATCCGCTCATTCTGCCAGGAGGTAGTCTGTACGGCTGGCTGCGAAACTGGATGGGGCTGGAGAACCTGTCCATCGTAGTCTACGACGATCCGGCCTGGTTCGAGGAGATGGTCACCACCGTTGCCGACTGCATTGTCGGCACGCTGAGCCGCGTTTTTGAAACCGGCGGGCGCTTTGACGCTTGCGCCATGTGGGAGGATATGTGCTTCAACGCCGGACCCCTGCTGAGCCCGGCGCACTTAAAGCGACATCTTGTCCCCCACTACCGCCGCATCGCCGACCTGCTGCACAAGCATGACATCGACGTCCTTTGGGTCGACTGCGACGGCAAGATCGACAAACTGATCCCGCTTTGGCTGGAGGCGGGCGTCAACTGTATGTTTCCCGTCGAGGTAGGCACCTGGGGCGCCGATCCGATAGGGCTTCGCCAGCAGTACGGCCAGGACCTGCTGATGATGGGCGGTTTTGACAAGCGCATCCTGGCCAGCTCCAAGGAGGAGATTGAAGCCGAGGTCCATCGCTTGACTCCCCTGGTGGAGGAGGGGGGCTACATCGGTTTCTGCGACCACCTGGTGCCGCCAGACGTGCCCCTGGGCAACTATTTATACTACCTGGAGACGGTACGGGAGGTGTGGGGGCAGGGCATCGACCTCAAACCGATGGGGCAGTTGGATGGATCGTAGGGGGTCAGAGACTTTCATGGCGGATGAATTAGAGCGACCGAACATTCTGTGGATCTGCACCGATCAGCAAAGATTCGACACGATCGGAGCCCTGGGCAACCGCCACGTGCACACGCCGAACATCGATCGCCTGGTGCATGATGGCGTGGCGTTTCGCTATGCCTACTGCCAGAGCCCCATCAGTACGCCGAGCCGGGCCAGCTTTCTGACCGGTATGTACCCCAGCAGCGTCCATGGCTGCATGAATGGCAACGACTACTGGGCCGATGCCGCGCCGCTGGTCACCAAACTCCTGGCCGACGCGGGCTATGACTGCGGCCTGGCGGGCAAGCTGCATCTGTCTGGAGCACAGGGACGGATCGAGCCGCGGCCGGAGGATGATGGCTACCGCGTCTTCCACTGGAGCCACCATCCACAGGACCACTGGGATGAGGGGCACGACTACAAAGATTGGCTCCGGGCACAAGGCAAGGACCTATCAGAGCTGTACGAGCACCCCGAAGAGATCCCTCCCTCCCTGCACCAGACAACCTGGTGTGCGGACAGGGCCATCGAATTCATCGAGGAGGAGCGGGATCAGCCCTGGCTGATGAGTGTCAACGTCTTTGATCCCCACGCTCCTTTCGATCCCCCTCGCGAGTACCTGGAGCGATACGATTCTGAAAGCCTGCCCGGTCCAAAGTTCCAGGAGAGAGATCTGGCCGCACAGGCCAGGCTGGCCGGCATAGACTTTCAGACCACAGCCCGCAGGCCAGAGGAACTTGATGCCCAGGCCATCCAGGCGGCGTACTATGCCATGATCGAACTGATCGACTGGAACGTGGGTCGTCTGATGGCCGCACTGGAACGCACGGGCCAGACCGAGAACACCATCGTCCTCTTTACCAGCGACCACGGTGAGGCACTGGGCGATCACGGACTGTTGCTCAAGGGCTGCCGGTTCTACGAAGGTTCGGTGCGCGTTCCCTTGATCATTTCCTGGCCGGGTCACTTTCAGGCCGGCTTGGTGAGTGAGGCCCTGGTGGAACTAACCGACATCACGCCGACGCTGTTGGAGGCTTGTGGCCTGCCTGTGCCTGAGCGGATGGGGGGGCGTTCGCTGCTGCCCTTGCTTACAGGCCAGGTCGATCCGAACCGGCATCGCGACTTTGTCCGGTCAGAGTATTACCGGGCCTTGAACCCCGACGTGCCGGGCAGATCCGATTTTCAAGGAACCTATGGCACCATGATCCGCGATGATCGCTACAAGCTGGTGGTCTATCACGGACACGATGTGGGTGAGCTCTTTGACCTCGAAACCGATCCCTGGGAATTCGAGAACCTGTGGGACGATCCCGCTTACGGGGAGGTTCGCTTTCGGTTGATGAAAAGGAGTTTTGACGCCCTAGCCTTTGCAGTGGATCTTGGACTGGAACAGGTCGCCTATTACTGATGGGCTAGAACTCTGACTCGTACCACGAGTCGGACGGACTCCCGAGCTTGCTCGGGCCATGAGTTGATTCCAGGTTGGACTATCGGAAGGGACAAGTTGCATGAGGATAGGCTTGAGATCGGGCAACGGAGCGGAGGACCGGCTCCAGTTCGCCCAACAGATTGGCGCAGAGGGCGCTAGCATCTGGGCCTCGGCTTGTCCGGGGTACACAGAGCGTTGCTACCTGACCGTGGACAATGTCCTGGAGATGCGAGAGCGCTTTGCCCGCTACGAGCTGGAGCTCACGGGCATCGGCTTGGGCGGCGATTGCATCAAGAACCAGCTCCTGGGATTGCCCGAACGGGACCGGGAGATCGAGAATGTCTGCCGGACGATCCGCAGCATCGGCCAGGCCTACCAGGACGGCGCGCCGTCGCCGGTGGTCATCATCGACCAGCGGACCACCTACTGGGCCGCCAAGGGACCCTCGTGGCACCCGGGTTATGAACGGCTGCCGGTGGGCCGCGGGGGCGCTGTGCTGCAGACCTTCGACGCGGAGCGCATCCAGGGTGAGCTGGACGACAAGCCGGCCGGCGAGGTCTCCCGCGATGAGGTGTGGGCTCGTATCGCCTACTTTTACGAGCGGATCGTGCCCGTGGCCGAAGAGTCCAGGGTCCGGCTGGCCACCCATCCCGACGATCCACCCATGGACTACTACCGGGGCGTGCACCAGGTGCTAACGGGACTGGAGGGCCTGAAGCGGCTGATCGAGCTGGTGCCCAGCCCGTACAATGGCTTGCTCCTGTGCCTGGGGTGCATGCAGGAGGCAGGCCAGGATGTCACCGAGGTGATCCGCACCCTGGGCCGCGCGAACAAGATCTTTTACGTCCACTTTCGCAACGTGGTGGGCACGGTGCCCCGCTATCGCGAGGTCTTTCCCGACCAGGGTGACGGGGACATGATGGCCAATCTGAAGGCGTTGCAGGAGGTGGGCTTTGGCGGCTACGTGGTGCCGGATCACCACTTTGGCCTGGTTGGCGACACCGACTGGCGGCACTGCAGCCGCGCCTGGCAGGTGGGCTACATCCGGGGGCTGATGCAAGCACTGGGCATATAGCCCCGACGAGCTGGGGGTGACCGCTGCTTGGAGAGGTAGCATGCTGAAAGGCATTACCGTAGGATGCGGTTACTTTGGGAATGTGCACCTTGAGGGCTGGAGCCGCGTTGAGGGCGCCCGCATCCTTGCCGTCGTGGATAGGGATGGGGAGAAGGCGAAAGCATCAGCCCGTCGCTTCGGTCTCGAGGCGTACGTTGACCTTGCGCAGGCCATCGAAGAGCTGTCTCCGGACTTTGTGGACGTTGCTACCAGGCCAGATTCTCACCTGGAGATTGTGCACGTGGCTTCAGCCAAGGGGTGCCATGTGCTGTGCCAGAAGCCGATTGCCCCAACGTGGGAGGAATCGGTCCAGCTTGTCGAAACTTGCGAGAGGCAGAGTGCCAGGTTGATGATCAATGAGAACTGGCGCTGGCAGCCCTGGTACCGGGAGATAAAGACGCTGATTGAAGCCGGCGCCATCGGTCGAGTCACAACCATCACACTCACCAGACACGCAGCCGACGCGCTTCACACGCCGCCATTCTCCAATCAACGCTATTTTGTCGACATGAAGCGCTTCCTGCTCATCGAGTCGGTGATCCATCTGATTGATGTGGTCAGGTTTCTGGGCGGGGAGATAGACGGGGTCTACTCCGCCATGCGACGGGTGAGTGGGGCGACGAGAGGAGAGGACAACGTCCACCTGCACCTTCGTCTGAAGGATGACGTGTGGGGCATCATTTATTCGACCAGATGCTCAGAACCGGATATGGACGATCCCATCTGCGATAGCGCTCGCCTCGAGGGTGAACGCGGCTTCATAAGGTTGGACAGCGATGGGAGACTCTGGGTCAAGCCCCTGTCGAGGCCGGTTTTGGAGCACAAATATGAGATTCCGGCGCAAGGGTACAGGGGGGACTCGGTCCGAATGGCTTTGCAGCATTTCGTGGATTGTATGGCCTCAGATAAGCTATTCGAAACGCAGGCGCAGACATACCTGAATCAAGTCATGGGCTCCGTTTTCGCCGGCTATGAATCGGCTCACACGGGAAGAACGGTCCAACTGCCATATGGCCAGGAGAATTCGAAACAGTGAGGCATCCAGCCCCAGAAAGGACCACAAGTGGCAACTCTGAAATACGACGAAATGGCCGTGGAACAGATCCGTGAGGGCGTCGAGCGCCGGCTCGGGCACACCGACAACCTGATGATCGTCGTCATCGATTTCGACGATGGGCCGACGAGCGAGCTGGACCCGCCCCATTCACATCCCCACGAGCAGGTCTGTTACGTGGCGGAGGGGGAGATCCTGTTTGTGATGGAGGACCGGCAGACACACCTGAAGGCGGGCGACCTATTTCTTGTTCCTTCCGGTGTGCCCCATACGATCCAGCAACTGACCAAGCACGTCCGGCTCGTGGATTGCTTTACGCCGATCCGCGAGGATTTCCTGTAACGACTTCCGAACTTGTGGGAATGCATTGGACTCCTGTGCTTGTTCGGGTTAGGCTCAACAAGTTGAGGACTCCACTCCGGACTGCTGAACTTGTTTGGGTTTTAGCTTATGAAGTGACCGATAGGGGGCAAGTGTGATGATCGGGCAAACGTGGGATTCAGAAATCGGCAGATTCGAGGACGAGAAAACGAGACGGACCATCACCCAGTTGACGTCCGCAGGCAACAATGTGCATCTCTACTTCACGGAGAATTCGTTCGACTGCAACAGGAACGAGATCATCTTTCGCTCCGACCGGGGGGCGGGCGAGGACAGGGCGCCGCATGAAAGCCCGCAGTACAACCTGTTCCGCATGGACCTGGGCAGCGGGCAGATGGTGCAACTGACCGATGAAACCGAGCCGGTCGGCGGTGTGACCAAAACACCCGATAGCCGGATCGTCGTCTATGTGGTTGGGAACAAGATCAGAAAACTCGATACAGACAGCGGCGAGATCATCACCGTCTACGAGGAGACGGGGAACTATGTGGTGGGTTCGCCGTCTATCAGCCACAACCGGCGCTATATCGCCTTCTGCCGCAACGAGAATGTACAGGTCGCCCGCGGGCCGAACTATACGGGCTTCAAGGACCGGTACTATCAGGTCAAGGATGGGCGCATCACGCTGGCCTATCTCGACGGTTCTGGTTCCTTCGACGTCTTCAAGGATACCCACCAGGTGGGGCACTTTCAGTTCTGCCCCGACGACAGCACCCTGGCCACCTATTGCCACGAAGGCCCCTGGCACCTGGTCACCCAGCGCATCTGGTTCCTGGACTTTGTCTCGCGAGAGGCTTGGCCCTGCTTCCGCCAAGAGGAGCACGATTCGATCGGGCACGAGTTCTGGACCCAGGATGGCGACGGCTATCCCAGCCGCGTCTTTTTCGACAACCGAGGACCCGGTCACGATGGAACGATCACCTCTGACCGTACCCAGGCGGTGGCGACCGACGTCGCCGTCAAGGAAAGCGAGATGATCCCTTTTATCGGCTTGGTAGACCGGCACGGGAACCTGGTCAGGCGCATAGACATGCCCTACTATTGCAACCACTACCACGCCAATCCGGACAACACCATCCTGGTCGGGGATGACGTGGATGACCTGGTGCTCATCGACATCTCGGCTAACGAGGCCAAGCTTGGAGTGCTGTGCAACCACGGGACCTCGTGGCACACCCAGACCAGCCACTGCCACCCTACCTGGAGCTGGGACGGCAGCCGGATCCTGTATGCCTCTGACCTCGGCGGCAGGGTCAACCTTTACATGGTCGAACCATAGGAGGAAGGGCCGATGATCATTGACGCAGATACCCACATCTCGCCCACGGGCGAGGATGCCATGGCCATCACCATCGAAGAGCTCCTGAGGCGCCTGGACCGGGCCGGCGTGGACCGATCCCTTACCTGGCTCCGGCCGCCCTACATGCGCGAGATCGACGATTCGAACGCCTATGTGTACGAAGCGACGCAGCGCTACCCTGACCGCATCCTGGGCTTTGGCTGGGCCGATCCCCACCTGGGCCTGGAAAGCGCAGTAGAAGCGATATGGCGCTGTATCGACGACTATGGATTCTATGGCGTCAAGCTGAACGGCGCCCAGAACAGCTACTACATCGACGATCCAGAGATGTCGCTGCCCCTGATTGAAGAGATCGCCAAGACCGGCAAGCTGCTGGCTTTTCACGTTGGCACCGACGCCTACGAGACCACCCATCCCTTCCGCGTAGCCAAAGTCGCCAGGATGTTCCCCGATCTACAGATCCTGATGGTGCATATGGGGGGCGTGGCCCACCACGACCTGTCCAACGCTGCCATCGAGATCGCCCAGGACTGTCCCAATCTCTTTCTGGTAGGCAGCGGAGTGCGGAGTCGGGCCATCCTCAAGGCGATCAAAACGCTAGGCGCCGACCGCGTCTGCTTTGGCAGCGACACGCCCTTTGAGTTGACGCACGTCGAGGTGGCCAAGTACCACGCCCTGCTCGACGGCGAGGTCACGGCACAGGAGAAGCAGTTGATCATGGCCGGCAACATCGCCCGGCTTATGGAACTGGACAATTTATAGCGACGAGGATGAATAAATGAAAGCAGGCATTCTGTACGACGATCGAGACATTCGCCTGGGCGAGGCGCCCGAGCCGCGCATTGGGCCCGGCCAGGTGCTGGTGGCGCCCAGCTATACCGGAATCTGTGGCACCGACCTGCACATCTATCGCGGCGAATTCAGCAACCGCGTCACCTACCCGGCCATCCCGGGACACGAGTTCGGGGGCATGGTCGAGGAGGTGGGCGCGGAGGTCAAGGGCTTAAAAAGGGGAGATCGGGTCGTCGTGGACCCGGTCATCTCCTGCCACAGTTGCCCGGCCTGCCGGACAGGCCATCTCAATGCCTGCCGGACCCTCAAGCTGCTGGGGATCGACCTGGACGGCGGATTTGGGCAGTACGTGGCCGCGCCGGCCAGCCACGTCTATCTGCTACCGGAAGAGATTTCGCTGGCCCACGCGCCGATGGTCGAGATGTACGGCCTGGGGCAGCATGTCCTGCAACGGGGCGAGGTTCAACTTGGGGAGACGGTGGTGATCCTGGGCGCCGGCAAGCTGGGGCTGTCGATCCTCGACGTGCTGTGCCACAGCGCCAGCCCCGCCCTGACGGTCGTCACCGACCTCCAACCATTCCGCCTGGAGAAGGCCCGCAAGCTGGGCGCGGACTATGCGATCAATATCCAGGAGGAGGACCCGGTGGAGCGGGTGCTGGAGATCACGAACGGTGTGGGCGCAGACTGCGTCATCGAAGCGGTCGGTCACTATCACCTGGTGGCGGGCCAGGAAGCGCCATTGGCCCAGGCGGTGGACATGGTCCGCACGGCCGGCCGGGTCGTCACCACAGGCCTGGGCGACGAACCGACTGCGGTCCGCTTTAAGACACTGGTGATGAAGGAATCCAAGATCGTCGCCTCGCGGGTGACCCGGGGCGAGTTCCCGCGGGCCCTGCGGCTGATGGCCAGGGGGCTGCTACATCCCGATCTGCTGATCACTAACCGGATGGCCCTGCGCGACATCGACGCCGCTTTCGCCCAGGTGGACCGGGAGGAGGGTGAGACGCTCAAAGTGGTGTTAGACGTACAAGAGGCGTGAGGATAGACAGGGTGAGGTGCTGAAAGGAAGGGTGGATGAAGGTTCACAAGCTTGGCAAGACAGACATCACGGTGTCGGCGCTAGCCATGGGTTGCTGGGCCATCGCCGGAGACCCGGTATGGGGTCCACAGGACGAGGCCGAATCGCACGCCACGGTGCATACCGCGTTAGACCTGGGGATCAACTTTTTCGACACGGCCGAGGGTTATACGGGGGGGGAATCGGAGGCGGTGTTGGGTCGCGCGCTAGCCGGCCGGCGGCAGGAGGCGGTGATCGCCACCAAGGTGGGCCGCGCCAACCTTTCGCTCGACGGCATCCGCGAGGCGTGTGAGGACAGCCTGCGGCGGCTCCAGACCGACTATATCGACCTGTACCAGATCCACTGGCCCAGCCGCTCGGTGCCTCTGGAGGAGACAGCAGAGGCGATGAAGCGGTTGCGGGAGGAGGGCAAGGTGCGCGCTATCGGCGTGTGCAATTTCGGCGTGGGTGACCTGGGCGACCTGCTGAAGCTGGGTTGGATCGAGTCGGACCAGTTGCCCTATAGCCTGCTATGGCGCGGCATCGAGTACGAGATCCAGAATAAGTGCGTCGAGGAGGGTGTTGGCATTCTGGCCTACAGCCCGTTGGCACAAGGGCTCCTGACGAATAAGTTCTCCTCGCCCGAGGATGTGCCCGAGGGCCGGGCCCGCATCCGGCTCTTTTCCGGCGAGCGGCCCCTGGCCCGCCACGGCGAGGCGGGGTGTGAAGCTGAGGTCTTTGCCGCGCTGGACAAGGTCGGGGCGATCTGCGCCGCCATCGGCCAGCCGATGACCGACGTGGCCATCGCCTGGTTGTTCCAGCAGCCGGGTGTCACAACGGTTATCGCCGGTGCCCGGACGCCGGACCAGATCCGGCAGACGGCCGGGGCAGTTGACCTGCACCTGGCGCCCGATATCTTGGCCCGGCTGGCAGAGGCGACGGAGGAGGTCAAGCGTGCCGTTGGCCCCAATCCCGATATGTGGCAATCCACGAGCCGCATCCGGTAGAAAACCGGTTAATAGGATCGCTAGCCATGACAGCCGCCAGCGTCCAAGAGTTCCTGCCGGTCGAGTTGGTCTTTAACCCCAACTGGTGGTATCGAACGGCAGGCATCTCCTTCGACCAAGACTTCTATCTGGACGCCGAGACGCGGATCGGGAACGACGTCACCATGCGGAGGGTGCTGTATGAGCGCTTTGGCGAACTGGGGCTGGGCGAGCCCGACCCGCAGCCCCGGCCCATCATCGGTTCCCTGCACGTCGCCGGCGGCTTTGTGATCCCAGCACTCCTGGGTTCGGAAATCCTTTTCGAGGCGGACGCCGCACCTCAGCCCAAGCCCATGGAGCTGACTCTAGAGCAGATCGACGCTCTTGAGAAGCCCGACTTTGGGGAGACATGGCCCATGGGGCAACTCATCGCTGACATGGATGCTCTGGAAGCAGAGCATGGCTACCTGGTGGGTGACCTGAAC
Organism: Anaerolineae bacterium; assembly: GCA_050123055.1. Lineage (GTDB taxonomy): Bacteria > Chloroflexota > Anaerolineae > JAAYZQ01 > JAAYZQ01 > JASFHU01. Next base: position 1,203 of record JASFHU010000001.1, on the reverse strand, counting down.
ACCGACGGATTGCTGAACGCTGCCTACCACCTCTATGGGCAGCAGCTCTTCCTCGACTTTTACGAGGCCCCTGAGCGTGTGGGCAGGCTATTGGACATCATCGCTGAGCTGATCGTGGATGTGGCCCTCTATGTGCGGGGGCGCACAGGCAGTTGCTCTATCTCGGTGAACCGCATGGTCGAGCGTGTCGATCCCGGGCTCTTTTTGCACGCCAATTGCTCCGTGCAGATGATCTCGCCGGCGAGCTACCGGGCGCTGCACCTGCCCAGGGAACAGAGCATGGCCGGCCGGATCCAGCCCTTTGGCATTCACCACTGTGGTGATAATGCCCACAAGATGGCGTCGGCCTACGCCGAGCTGCCGGTCCGTTATGTTGAAGTCGGTTGGGGGTCGGACGTGGCGAACTGCCGCCAAGCCCTGCCGAACGTCTTTATGAACCTCAGGCTGAACCCGGTGCGGATGCTGCAGGGCACGCCCCAGGAGATGGCCGAGGATACGGAGCGACTGCTGCGAACGGCTGGCCCGCTGGAACAGGTGGGCCTGTGCTGCATCAACATGGACGATGGTACCCCGGAAGACAACATCTGGGCCATGTTTGAGGTCGTCCAGCGCTGCCGGCGATATGGGGCCTAGACCCTCAACGGTTGGGTGAACTTGATTCTGAATGCGAAATGAGAGGAACCATGAGCACACCCTGGCAACGATTCAAAGAAGCGGCCCGACTGGGCGAGCCCGAGCGGGTGCCGGTGGCCCTGATCGTGGACAGCCCCTGGCTGCCGGGCTATGCGGGCATTGACACGCGCGATTACTTTTTGCTGCCCGAGAAGTGGCTAGAGATCAACCTCGGCCTGCTGGAACGGTTTCCAGACGCGGTCTGGATCCCGGGCTTTTGGGTGGAGTATGGCATGGCCGCCGAGCCGTCGGCCTTTGGCGTGATCCCGCGCTTCTATCCCGACCGCCCCCCATCCATCGAGCCGGTCGTAGATGACCTGGAGTTCTGGGCGGGCGCCAAGCCCGCCGATCCGGAGCAGGCGGGCTTGATGCCCCTGGTCCTCCGCCTGTACGAGATCATGGAAGAACGGCTGCAGGCCGAGGGATTGGGCATCAGGATGGTCGCGGCCCGGGGGCCGATGACCCTGGCCTCCTGGCTGGTGGGGGTCACGCCGCTGATGATGGGGGTGGCCATGGATCCCGGTGCCGAGT